>JAJRVA010000111.1 GCA_024277485.1 Deltaproteobacteria bacterium
CCGCTGTCCGGCACTGCAGAAGGCTCCTCACCGGGCAGGGCTGCCGGTATTCCGCTATCATCCTCCTGCAGCTCAACATCCGGGATGTATCCAGCGGGAGCGCTGGTTGCAGCCGGTTTTTCATCATCCGCATCTGCATCCGACAGAGCGGCTATAACCGCGGTATCCCCGGTAAAATCTTGTTCATCAACATCTTCAACATCGCTGAACAGTTCCTTGAAATCGGCGGTCAGCTCAATCTCGGTGTCTTTTTCGGTCGACAGAGATGCACCATTTTTCTGAACAGATTCCTTGGCCGGAAGCATGTCTGTTTCTTCGGGTTTTTTCTCATATTCCTGAATACGGTCGAGCAGGTCGTGTATATCTGTTTTTTCTTCCTGCTGGGTCTCCACTTCACCGGCAAGCGCTGCAATTCGGTCCTTGCCGTCAATAAGGATGTCGATCACGTTTGCATCAAGGTCAATATCTCCCTGTCGGAGAAGATCAAGAAGGTTTTCAAGTTTATGGGAAAGCTCAGCTATACGTGCAACACCGACAAACTGCGCGGCCCCTTTAATGGTATGCAGTTCCCTGAAGATCTCATTCAGGATGGAGTGATTCTTCCCGTCAGTCTCAAGCTGCAGCAGGCTGGACTCAAGGCCTTCCAGGTGTTCTTGAGCTTCAGCAATAAAGTCGGGAATCATTGATGCATCAATCATGATGGACTCGTACAAAATTGAAAAGGGTACGGAACATTACGACGGTTCCTCCATCGACTGCAGTTCCCTGACCTCATTCCCAAGGAGTATTGTATTGAAATCCAGCAGGACCAGGAGCGCCCCTCCGATGTTACAGACTCCTGCAACATAGTTTCTGTCAAGCTTGACAGGGAGTTTATCCTTGTCCGGCTTTTTTTCAATGGCGCCGGAATATACTTTGAGTATCCTGGTAACCGTATCTACGATAAAACCGGTCATCGTTCCCTGGATTTCGAGAATAAGAGTCCAGGTTTCTTCCCTGCTGAATTCTTCATGAAACAGGTTGAGTCTCTTCCGAAGATCGATGACCGGGAAAATGTTGCCCCGCAGGTTCATGACTCCCTCGACAAAATCCGGAGCGTTGGGAACAGCTGTAACCGGGACGGTCCGGATGATTTCATGGGCCAGTTCTATGTCCACGCCAAAGACGTTGTTGCCGATGGTAAAGCCTATGAGTTGCAGCAGCTTGCCGTTTTCCTGCCGGTCAGCATTTTCTGCCATGCTTACCTGGGTCATGGCCTTGCTCCTCTGTCTCCCGGCCCCTGTCCGGGTACGTAAAAACCTTTCATACAGGCACCAGTTCAGTGTTTACTGCCATACTTGGCAAGGGCCTGGGCGAGCCGCCTTTTTATCAGCTTTTCCGGATCCATCTCCTCTTCTGCACTTGTCCCTGCAAGGGTTTTATCCACCAATACGGGTTCGGGTTTTTCATCCGGATCGTTTCTCACTGCAGGCTCGGTTTCAGCATCCTCATCCTGGTCAGTTTCCATAAGAGGCTCGGTTTCAGCATCCTCGCCCTGGTCCGCTTCCATTGCCAGTTCAGTTGCAATGTCCGCTATGCTGTCCCCGCTGCCAACAGGAGTAACATCCGGCCCGGAACTGTCGTCTGTGCCGGCTGTGTCCAGGCTGACAGGTCCATCAGTGGTACTGTTGTTTTCACCGGCCAGCAGGTTTTCAAATTCCTGTTGTCGTAGAGTAAACTGCTGTACCTGCTGTGTAAGGTCGCGGGAAAGACTGTTCAGCGATGCAGTGATATTGACCACTTCTCCCGCCCCGGTTGCTGTCTGTTCAGCGCTCCGGCATGTTTCCTCGGCAATGGTCATGAGAGTCCGGGACCGGCTGTCCTGTTCATGGGTCATTTCCGTCATCGTGTCAGTCCGCTCAACAATATCGGCCATTTCATCGCTGATGACCCGGGCCCCCTCGTTGGCCTTCACAACCAGACCACTGATGACTTTTGATTTTTCAACAAGAGAGGCCAGGGCATCCTCTGCGCTTTCCTTTGTGGGGACCTGTTCCTGGGCCATGGTACGGATCTGTTCCGCCATTGATCTGAGGCGTTCCATCAACTCCTGGACCTCCCTGGTCCCGGAAGCCATGACTTCGGATGTGTGGGCAATATCATCAATCGCCTGCATGTTGATACGGCCGCCATCGTTTATTTTTTCAAGGGCCTGCCGGGACTCGTCACTTAACCTGGTTCCCTCGGCAATACGTGCAGTTGAGTCTTTGATGAGCAAGGTGATCTCTTTGGCGGCCCTGGAAGAGCGTTGGGCGAGTTTGCCCACCTCGTCAGCCACCACGGCAAAACCCTTTCCATGAGAACCGGCGCGGGCGGCTTCAATGGCGGCATTCAGTGCCAGAAGATTGGTCTGTTCAGCTATTTCAGTTATGACCTCGATTATTTCAGAGATCTGTCCCGAGGACTGGGCAATAGACTGCATGCCGTCTATGGTGGCCTCAACCGACTTGCTGCCCTCCTGAACAGCTTCAAGCGCGGCCCGGCTCTGGCCGGAGGCCTGTTTGACGGCATTTGACATGGCATCCACAGCAGAGGCCATATTGTTGACCGAGATGCTGACTTCCATGACCATTTCACTCTGCGCAGCTGCAGTACCCACGACTTTGCTGCCTGTTTCACCCATTTCCCGCACTCTCTTCGCTGCGGTTGCCGCTATATCATTCTGGGCGGTTGCCGAGGCGGAGACTTCATCCATCAGCGCCAGCAGTTCGCCAATGGTGATATTGGTTTTCATTGCAGCTTCCTTCTGGGCAAGGGACAACCCGGATACCTCGCCTGCCGCCGCTTTCATCTGACTGATAATCTCGACGGATTTGTTTAACTTTTCCCGTTCTTTTTCCGCCCTTTCCCTGTTTTTGGAAGACCGGTCAAAAACGTTCCCTGTGTGTGATTCCACCGCGTCGGCAATCTGGATGACCTTTTGAAATGTTCCCTCCAGGAATCGCAGCAGTCCGTTGAGGGCGGCAGCCATGCTGCCGATTTCATCCCTGCTTGTTATGGGAACTTCAAGGGTAAGGTCCCGTTCTTCCGCCACCCTGCGGAATGTATCGGCAAGACGTGTGATCGGGCCGGTAATGGCCCTGGTCATGATAATGGAAAGGAAAATGCCAAGGACAATGGCTGCCGCCCCGATGATGATGATATTGCGCCTGGTTTCCTGGGCAGCCGCAATCATGGCCTCATCCGTCATTCCGTTCCTTTGCACCCGGTTTTTGATGCCGGCAAGCTCGGTCTGGACGCGTTTGAGAGCGGGAAGAGTTTCATGTGTGTAGATTGTTGCCGCAGACTCAAGGGATTCGACCCTGGTAGCATTCCAGTCGAGAATTTTGTCTATCCGGTCAGCGACCTGCCGGGCGACAGGCGCTGTTGTTCTTATGAAATAATCAACGGCCCCGATGCGGTCTCCGCTGTTTATGAACTTCCGGACATCAGCCAAACGGCCATGCAGCTTTGCATGCGGAAATTCAAGATCCTTGAAAAGTCCGGCAAATTCACTGTCTGCCCGTCTCAGTTTTTCAGTCTGGTCGGAATACATCCATCTCCCCAGACTGCACTGGCCGGGGTCATTAGGGAAATCATTCAACCTGTTTACTGCTTCAGCAGGAAATGTATCCTTTACCGTGCTCATCCATGCAAGACTGTCCTCTTTGATCTGCCGGAGAACATTGCCTGACTGGTGACTGCCCTGTTGAAAAATGTTGCCTATTTTCAAGGCAGAGGCATGCATCAGGGCATGAGGTTTTTCCATCCCTTTAAACAGGGGGGCAAGAGAGGGGATGCGCTTTTCAGCTTCTTTCCGGCTGTTGCCGTAGAGCCAGAGACCTAATTCGCATTTGTGATCATCAGTTTCAAACCCCATGCCGGCCAGGCTGCTGTCAGTAAGGAGGGCATTGACATGGTGGACCCAGTTGAGAAGATCGACCTCTCTTTGCGCTATCTCCTTGACCAGCCTGTTGCCGCTGATGACATCGTCGGCATTTTTGACAATGCTGCCGATACCCGTGAAACTCAGGAAAATAATAACCGCTACCAGTATCAGCATTGTACAGAATCCAATTACCAGCTTGTTGCCAATGGATAGACTGTTTTCCTTCATATATTTACTCCTCTCGTTTTCAAACGATTTTCACTCACCTTTCGCCATTGCAGATGGAGTTTATAGTGTCGGCAATTTTGTTTTCCGGGAGAATTTTCTTTCTGTCAACATGTTTCATGCCATGCTCGGCCATTTCCTTGTACATGCAGCAGGCCGGATTCTGAACAATACCTGTTCCCCCGACCCTGTTGATTTCCTGCAACCCTTCAGAGCCGTCATCACCGGAACCCGAAAGAATGACGCCGATGGACGCGTGCTGAAATATTTCAGCGGCTGTAAACATGAGCATATTGATTGCGGTTCTCTCGGTCCAGTGGGGAGCAGGCTTGACATTCATCCTGTACGCTCCGCCACTGTCCGTATACAGGGTTACGCGCTCCTGCCCTGAGGCAAGATAACAGGTTGCGCCTTCAAGTTGTATACTGTTTTCCGCGCGGAGGATCCGCATTGCGCTGTGGTTGTTGAGGTAATGGACAAACGCGTCCACATGCTGCGGATTTGCGTGGAGCATGACGATGTGGGCTGCTGAAGAGGTTGTTGCAAGCTTTGGAATAATTTTTAACAGAGCGCCATATCCTCCCTCTGCGGCGCCAAGGCAGACAACTCTCCTGCACTGTATGCGGCTGGAAGTGGTTATCTTTTTATCCGCTCCCACGGACCTGATGTATTTGACCGATTCAATGCGTACGCCTGATGCAAGGTGAACCTTCTTGATGATCTCCCTGACCTGGGCTCCCATGTCTCTGTTCATAAGGCCTGAGGGCTTGGCAATAAAATCAACAGCGCCGTATTTCAGCGTGTCAAAGGTAACCGAAGCCCCTTCATGGGTGAGGGCGCTGAGCATGACGGTCGGTACAGGGCACTGGATCATCATATATTTAAGAGTTGTCAGGCCGTCCATGACCGGCATCATTATATCAAGGGTAACGACATCGGGTTTTTTCTGTTTGATGATCTCCAGGGCCTCTTCACCGTTGGCAGCTTCCCCGATAACCTCCAGGGTCTTGTCGGTTGCAAAGATATTGCACAGCGCCCTGCGGATCATGTTGGAGTCGTCAACGATCAGCACCCTGCACCGGGCAGGTGATTTGAGGGGCGGGGCAGGTTGTTCAACAGGTACGGGTCCGCTGATATTTTCCGGCTGCAGGGAGGGGACTGTCAGCTCAGGAACGGAAAGCGGGATCTTCTTTACCGGCAGGCGGACGTGCAGGTTTCTGTCTTTTTCATCAGCACGCGGGCCGAGGCCGGTCCCCTCCATGATCAAGGGGGTCAGGTTTCCGTTGACCTCGGAAAATGCATGGGACTCGGGAAGGTTTCTGAACCAGTATTTTCCGGGACCCCAGGCAAGCATTTCCCTGACAGCCTTTTTGCCGCTCAGGTGGTCATATACGGCATCACGCAGCAGGCCGTCCTGAAAATAAAAAGACCCTGACTTGCCGCCTCCAGCCTGCACCTCAAGATGGCAGGATTTTCTGCCGATATGGACAAGCGGCAGCATGGAGGAGAGAAATATTCCGGCCTTGAATTGAATTTCGTCAAGGGTATCCAGGACCTTGATAATCTCACCATGCAGGCGGACATGATCAAACGGTTTGTTCAGGTAACTGAAAAGGCTGTCGCCGTCAGCTCGCTTGCGCATGATTTTTTCTTCAAGCGAGGTGGCGACAATACTTAAAACATTGGGGAACTGACGGGTCATGACCGCCAGGAGTTCGAGACCGTCCATCTTGGGCATTTCGATATCGGTCACCACCATGGATACCTTCTGCCTGCTGAGAAGACGAAGTGCGTATTTCCCATCAGGTGCGGTGAGGATGTCGAACTGGCCGAATTCCTCTAAACCGCTCTTCAGACGGTTCACAAACACAAAGTCGTCATCAACTATGAGAATTTTGTCTATTCCCATGTACACTACCCGGGTTCTGGTCTTGTGGTCTTGAAAAAGAAAATAATAATAAATATATCATGAATATAAAAAAACTCTGCATGAATTATGATGATTTTGCAAAAAGTATCAAAGGCAGGTTAAACGCTGCGGCAGCAGGAGCATTTTTATTGTGTAATAAGTTGATTTGAATATAATGGAGATTGAACCGTTTACTTGCCATCTGGATCCGTTACCGCCCGGCCACCGGGTGAAGGGATAAAAGGCAGCGTTTTTTGCAATCAGAGCATTTTACCATGGATCAGTTGCCGGAAAAAGACTTCAACGGCTATCTCGAGGGGATAACCCTGGTCGATATCGTGCAATTAGCTTGTCTGGAGCGTTACGAGAGCAGGCTTGAAGTATGGGGGGAGAACTTCCGCGGCACAATATTTTTTTCCGGCGGCGAGATGGTCCATGCGGAAACAGGTTCCCTGGTCGGCCAGGAAGCCTTTTTTGAGATTCTGTGCTGCCAGGCTGGAATTTTCAAATTTACCCCGGAAAAAACAGAGCGACAGACCATCGACGTGTCCTGGAATTTCCTTCTCATGGAGGCAGCCCGGCAGGTCGATGAACGTGCCGATACCGGCAAGACTGATCCCGGACATCAACGGTTGAAGATCCTGGTTGTCGATGATTCCCGTATTTTTACCCAGGCGCTTATCAAGCTGTTTGATGAAGAGGTGGGGGCCAAAATAGTCGGCAAGGCTACCAATGGCGAGGAGGCCCTGCAATGTATAGAGGTGGAAAAGCCCGACCTGGTAACTCTTGACATCAACATGTCGGCCATGAACGGAGACGCGGCCCTGAAGCATATCATGATCCGTACACCGGCCCCGGTTGTTCTCATGAGCAGCTTCAGTGAGGAAAACTTTCCCCAGATGATGGATTACCTCTGCCTTGGGGCTGTCGACCTGGTTGAGAAACCCAATGACGCCCCGTCGTTGAATATCGTGCAAAAGCGACTCGGCCGGCTGGTCAGGAATATCTCGCAGTTTACCCTGAAAAACGTACGCAGGGCCCCGAAACCGCAGCCTGTCGAGCAGAAACTCGCATTAGGCGGCCCGGCTGAACAGCTGGTCCTTATCCTGGGAGGACTGGGGGCCCTGATTGAGCTGCAGAAATATATCACTTCACAACACCGGGGCGAATCAACAGCATGCTTAGCCTTTCTGGACCTGTATCCCGGCGTAACCCCCCATCTTGCCTCGTATTTTGACGGGGTTGCATCCTGTAACCCCCTGCCCCTCACCCCGGAGGTTCCCCTGCTTGCGTCCATGTTCGGCCTGACATACTGGCATGGGTCGTGGGAGCTCATGCAGGATGAATACGGCACCGTGGTGCCACTCATGAAAAAAGATACCGGCCTGCTGGACGCTGACAGGCTCCTCGAGTCTGCGGTCGAACTTTTCGGAACCCGGCTGACCGTGGTGATTATGAGCGGCACGGATCTTGACATACAGGCCGGACTATCCAAGGTGTCAGACAATGGGGGGCGAATTCTGCTGCAGGACCCCGACACCTGTCTCTTTCCCGACCCCCTTGTCAGGCTGGAGGCGCTGCAGCTGCATGATGGGTATCTTGGCGCAGATACAATGCCGGACACCCCCTGACAGTATTGCGCCGGTGTGTTATTCCACCATATCTTTTTTCCCGTCCAGGGACTCCAGGTATTCATCCCACTCCACGGGGAGAGAACTTTTTTTCCTGGTGTTGCATTCCCTGCAGCAGGGGACAAGGTTGTCCCTGGTGGAGCGCCCCCCTCTTGCCAGGGGGATGACATGGTCCATGGTCAGGCTGCTGAAACCGACTTTTCTGCCGCAGTAATAACAGGTTCCCGAAGAGGTCTTCTGCTGCCACCACCTCGTTTTTCGTAACTCCCGCGCCTTGCTGCGTTCCGCCCTGATGGTTTTTTCATCAATCCCGTCAAAGCCGTAATATTCGTTTTTCATCATTCTTCCTGAACCAGTTCGCCGCAGAGTATCCGCCTTGCCTTGCCGATAAGATAGAGGGACCCGGCCACGCATATCATGGTTCCCGGGCGTGATTTTTCCATGGCAACCTGCAGGGCTTTGCTGACGTCCTGCACGCAGGTGCTCTTCTGCCGCATGTCTTCCGGAAGAAGGTCAAAGAGAATGTCAGGCGCGGCGGAGCGCTCGGGTTCCGGCTGGGTGAAGATGATCTCGCCGGCAAGGGGAGCCAGGGAGAGAAGGGTTCCGTTCATGTCCTTGTCCGCCATCGAGGCCCAGACCAGAAGCAGAGATTCATGCCTGAAATCGTGCTGCAGGGCTTTTTTCAATGCACTTGCTCCGGCAGGGTTGTGGGCCCCGTCAAGGAGAAAATGGAAATGCGGTGTATCCCGGGTTTCCGGTTTCCGGCTGACTGTTCCCTGCTTGTCCAGCCAGAACTCTTCAAGCCGGCCGGGCCAGGATGTTTTTTCCAGGCCGCGGCGGATATGTTTTTCCTGGACCGGAAATTGCGGAGCAATGACCTCAAGCGTTGCCAGGGCGATGGACGCGTTGTCAACCTGGTACTCTCCCTTCATCGACAGCGGCAGGTCGGTCAGGCTGAAAGTCAGGCCGTCATAATTCCATAACAGAGGATCCGGAGATGTGAGAGATCCCCGGAAGTCCCGGCCCAGCAGGTGAAGCGGGCTTTTCATCTGGCCTGCCCGGGCTTGAATGACCCCGAGGGGTTCCGCATCTGCCGCACCGGTAACGAGTGGTATGCCCGGCTTGATGATCCCTGCTTTTTCCGAGGCAACAGCGGTGACGGTATCGCCAAGGTACTGTTCATGGTCCATGCTGACATTGGTGATAACGGAGACCAGGGGGGACACGACATTGGTGGCATCAAGGCGCCCGCCAAGACCAACTTCCAGGATAGCCAGGTCAACGTGCTGTTCCGCGAACCAGAGCATGGCCAGGGTGGTGGTAAATTCAAAGTAGGTGATCTGCCGGCCATCAAGGATATGGATTATTTTACCGGCCACAGCGGTAAAGTCCCGCCTGGAGATATACCGGTCCCCGATCCTGAAACGTTCCCTAACCGACGAGAGGTGAGGGGAGGTGTACAGACCAGCCTTGTAACCGGAAGCGGTCAGGATGGAAAGAAGTGTCGCCCCGACTGATCCCTTGCCGTTGGTGCCGCCGATATGGATGAAGGGGATTTCCTGCTGCGGGTTGTCCGCTGATTCCAGGAAGGCCTGCATGGAATCCAGGCCCAGCTTGATTTTAAAAAACTGCAGCTGGTCAAGAAATGACCAGGCATCATGGTAACTCAATTTGTTCATGACTGTTTACGCGATTATCTCAAGTTTGGCATAATCCAGGTGAAGGATCTTGTCTCCGTGCCGGTCAAAGGAAACTTCGATGCGACGGTGGCCGGGTATATTTTTTATGCGGCCCATGCCGAAAAAGGGGTGCTTGACCTGCATGCCGGGAGAAAAATCAGCCTCCCCTGACCGGGAAGGTTTTTTCCTGCCCGAAGACAGGGGTACGGGAGGTCCGGCAGAGGAATGGAACACGCTTTTGCGGGACTGCGGCTGTTTGAGTTCGTAAAGACCGGGGTTTATCTCGCGCAGAAAGGGAGACATGGAGGTACGGGTGAATTTCCGGTCCGGCGTCATCAGTTCACGGGGATAGGTAAGATACAGTTTTTTCCGGGCCCGGGTCGCGGCCACATAGAGTAGTCTTCGTTCCTCCTCCCACTGCTCGCCGGCTGATGTTCTCTGGTGGGGAAACCGGCCCTCGGCAAGCCCGATGACAAAGACGGCATCCCATTCAAGGCCCTTGGCGGAATGGATTGTCGACAGGATCAGCCTGCTGTTCTCGTCACTGCCGGGTCCGGCATCAACACCGGCCTCGGGAGGATCAAGGGTCGTGTCGTCCACAAAGGACTGCAGGTCGCCGTACCCGGCAATCAGCGCCTTGACCTGGTCAATGTCTTTTTTGCGTTTCGGGTAATCGTCATAATAGATTTTTTCAAAAACAGGCTCGTAGTACTGCATGAGCAGGTCGAACTGGTCCGCCGGGGTCAGCCCGGAACCGCGCAGTTCCCTGAAAAGCTCCAGGAGCCGTGTGTAGCCCTCTTGCCAGGCATGACCCGGTCTGTACTTTTCCAGCCCTGCAAAAGGATCATCCGCCCCCCTGATGGATCTAAGAATTTTTTGCGCGGTTTTGGGGCCGACCTTGTCAAGCTGCAGCAGGATACGGTTCCATGACAGGTTGTCCAGCGGGTTGACCAGTACCCTGAGAAAGGAGAGAACATCCTTGATATGCGCGGACTCGGTCAGTCGCAGGCCCCCTCTTTTCTCAAAATCAAAGTAGCGGCTTGTCAGTTCCATCTCGAGCTTGAAGGAATGAAATCCGGAACGGAAAAGAACTGCGATTTCAGACAGGTCGGTGCCGTTCTCCTGCAGGTCTGTAATGGAATCAACCACAAACCTGGCTTCCGCGCTTTCATTGGCAGCGGTAAACAGGACCGGTTTTACACCTCCCTGCCGGGAGGTAAAAAGGGTCTTGGTGAATTTTTCCTCGGCACAGGCGATAATGGAGTTGGTCAGGCTGAGAATGGGTTGGGTTGACCGGTAGTTCTCCTCAAGTTTGATGATCCGGGCACCGGGAAACTGCTCGGGAAAACGCATGATATTGTAAAAATCGGCGCCCCGGAAACTGTAGATCGACTGCGCATCATCACCCACAACCATGACATTGTCATGTTCATGGGCCAGCAGTCTCACGATCCGCGCCTGGATCAGGTTGGTGTCCTGGTATTCATCCACCAGGATGTGAGAAAAGCGGGATGTTATCTCCTGCCTGGCCTCCGGCGAGTCGGCCAGGAGACGGCACCAGTTGACCAGCAGGTCGTCATAGTCCATCAGGCCGTGGTCCAACTTGAAGCGGCTGTAATGGTCCTGTATCGTGTACAGGTCATCCAGAAATTCCGACAGATGGATGTGCTGGTCAAAGACAAGATCTTCAACAGAGCGGGACTTGTTGATCGAACCGCTCAGGATGTTCATGATCATGCGCTTGGACGGGAAGCGTTTTCCCGCCCCTGACAGCCCTAAAGAGGACTTGATCAGATTGATGATACCCTCGGCATCGCCGCGGTCGATAATGGTGAAGCCGGAGCCGAAACCAAGGTGATGCCCGTGCCTGCGCAGCAGCATGTTCGAGGTGGCGTGAAAGGTGCCCCCGACAACCCTGCTGCAGGACTGGCTGGAAAGGCGTCCCGCCCGAAGAAGCATCTCCTGGGCCGCCCGCCTGGTAAAGGTGAGCAGAAGTATGGACTCCGGCGCCACATTGTTTTCCACCAGGTGGGCCATCCGGTAGACCAGGGTCCTGGTCTTGCCGCTGCCTGCCCCGGCAATGACAAGCAGCGGGCCGCTGCCATGGGTAACAGCCTCGTACTGAGCATCATTGAGATTTTCCCGGTTGACCGGGGATTCCTGGAGAGCGCCCGGAGAGCTTGCGTTGTCTGAAAAGAGATTGAATTGCATAGCTGCGTTTTTACCACAGCAGGTCCAGCCATGCAATGGATGTTGACACAAACCACGGCCATGATTACACTTGCCGGCAACCCAACATTACTGTGAATATTGAGAAAAACAATGAACAATGAGATTTTAAAAGCAACATTCAGCGAGGAAACCCTGGAGAGGTTGTTTCCTCCGCGGAAAACCCGTGATTTTTTCGAGGCGCTCTTCGGGGATGACAGTGAAGGGGCGTTTGACATTAAACTCCGCTACGGTGGACTTGATGAACAGGCATCCCGCCTCCGGTTTTACCTGGACCTGCACGAACGGCCGGGATGCTGCCTGGTCTGCAGCCTTACCCATGGCCTGCCCGAGGTTTTTTCCCGTCATCCGGTCATCAATCTCAAGGGGCTGGTGGCTGAGATTGAAGAGCATCTTGGCGGTGCGGCGAAATGTGCCCAGTGGCAACTTGATTCCACCTCGCAGGTTGAGAAGAGTCTCCATTCCGTTCCCCTGACGATTTTCCTTGAAGCGGCATAAACTTCGTTTCCTGCCGCTGCAGGTGATGCCGGGTTGCCCGGACGGCTGGAGAGCTGCCACCTGATATGGATTTCTTTGTCAACGTATCACCTGTTGCCAAGATACTATTTGTCTTTGCCCTCATCCTGGCCGCAAGCAGAGCGAAGGTACCCCTGGGGATGTCCCTCATCCTGGGGGGACTGGCCATAGACATCTGGGCCGGCAAGACGGTTGGCGCTGTGCTGTCGGATTTCCTGGCATCCCTGAGTAAGCCGGAACTGTGGCTGCTGGTGCTCAATATCACCCTGATCCTCGAGTTCGGATATTTCATGGCCCATAAGCCGAACTCCCAGGCTGTACTTGCCGCATCCAGGCGGTTAGGCGGTCGTCACGGGCGGGCCTTGAGCCTTGTTATCATGCCGGCAGCCATGGGGCTTGTTCCCATGCCGGGTGGGGCGCTTTTTTCCGCCCCCCTTGTCGGGGAGACACTTGGCGCAAAAGAGGTGCCCTCCTCCTGGAAGGTCGCGGTCAACTACTGGTTCCGCCATGTTTTTGAGTACTGGTGGCCCCTGTACCCGGTGGTTATTGTCACCCTGTCCATCTTTTCACTGGATACCTGGCAGTATTTTTCTCTACAGATTCCCTTTACCCTCATCAGCCTGCTGGCCGGTTGGTTTTTTCTCCTGAAGCGGCGTCTCGGGGTCCTTTCTGATGAGCCGCGGCCGGAAAACGGCGGCAACAGACGGCTGTTGGCCGTGCTGCAGCCTCTCGTCATTGTTGTTGCCTGCACACTTCTTCTGCCCGGGATCATGGCCCGGCTGCTTCCGGATGGTTCCGCCACCACGCACAAACTGCTTGCCATGCTTGTCGGCCTGGTCATAAGCCTGTTGCTCATCGTTCGTGCCGGCCGCGGCGACAGCGAGCTTCGGCTGTTCGGCAACCTCTGGTCCGGGAAAACCGCCAATGTGGTTGTAACGCTTGCCGGGGTCATGGTCTTCCAGGCCATGCTGGAGGCGTCAATGCTCCTGCCCGAGGCCGGCCGGCAGTTCAGCAGCTCCATGGTGCCCATTGAAATTGTCATCGCCTTTCTCCCCTTTCTTTCCGGGCTCGTTACCGGGATTGCCATCGGGTTTGCCGGGCCGTCATTTCCGCTCGTAGTCGGCCTGATAGCAGCAGATCCCTCCATCTCGCAGGCGTCCGCGCTTGTACTGGCCTTCACCATGGGGTATGCCGGCATGATGCTTTCCCCGGTGCATCTCTGTTATATTCTCACCCGCAGGTATTTTTCCGCGGGACTTTTTTCGTCATACGTGTATCTTCTTCCCTGTGTTGCAACGGTTGTGGGATGGGGCATAGTGATGCATGTTTTTCTCCGCTTCATGGGGTGGTAGACAGTGCTGGACAGTCATGATACAGCCCAGATGTTCGTGGTCGGTTTTGACGGAACTTCCGTTGACCGCGACCATCCGGTCGTGCGCTCCATACGGGATTTCAACCTGGGCGGTGTTATTCTGTTTGACAGGGACATGACCGGTCGGCGGCAGAACATCGTTTCACCTGCACAGCTGCGTGAACTGACATTGACCCTGCAGGGGTATGCAAAAACTCCTCTTCTGGTCACCATTGACCAGGAAGGCGGCCAGGTATGCAGGCTCAAGGAAAGGGACGGGTTTCCCGCCTCGGTTTCCGCCGGTCATATCGGTGTTGTCAACGATGTGAAGGACACCGGTGTCCAGGCTGATACCCTTGCCGCCACCCTGGCAGCCCACGGTATCAACTTCAACCTGGCCCCGGTGGTCGACCTGGACATAAACCGGGACAATCCCATTATCAGCCGCTTTGACAGGAGCTTTGGTACGGACACAGAACAGGTTGTCCGCCATGCCGAGCGGTTCATTGAAGCACATCACCGGCACGGTGTTGCCTGCTGCCTGAAGCATTTTCCCGGCCACGGCAGTTCAGCCGCTGATTCGCATCTTGGCTTTGTCGATATAACCGACTGCTGGCAGGAAAAGGAGCTTGACCCGTACAGGGAACTCTTCCGGGCCGGCTTCGGGGATGCTGTCATGACAGCGCACGTGGTGCATAAAAAACTTGACCCTGAAGGGTTGCCGGCAACCCTGTCCAGGGTTATTCTTACAGAGTTGCTGCGGGAAAAACTCGGTTTTACCGGGGTAACCGTCTCTGATGACCTGCAGATGAAGGCAATCAGCAGCAGGTGGGGTTTTGCAGAGGCCGTGCAGAAGGCCGTGCTGGCCGGAGTCGACCTGCTGGTGGTGGGCAACAACCTGGTCCGGCAGAAAGATGCGCTTGCCGCGGGCGTCAGCGCCATTGAAGAACTTCTCAGGGACGGCAGGATAGACCCGGGGCGTGTTGTGGCCTCACTTGAACGGATACGACACCTGAAACAGAAAATTGCAGGGGAAAGACCATGGAACAGCAGACCCACAACCCGGTGATCGGGTACCTGATCTGGATTTTCGGGTTCCTGGGAGCGCACAGGTTTTACTACGGCAAACCCATCTCCGGTACCATCTATTTTTTTACCCTGGGCATTTTTTTCATAGGCTGGATCGTGGATCTTTTTCTCATCCCCTCCATGGCCCGGGAAGCGGACATCCGTTTCACACCCGGACCGGTAGATTATACCGTGGCCTGGCTTCTGCTTGTTTTTTTGGGACCGTTCGGTGTCCACCGGATGTACATGGGGAAATGGTTAACCGGTATCCTCTACCTGTGTACGGGCGGCCTGTTCCTCATCGGCTACATCTATGACATGTGGACCATCAATGACCAGATAACAGTGATCAACGGCCGGGACCAGGGCGGCCCCGGGTACCGGCAAACAGGTGGGTCATGAAAAAACTGCCGCGTCACATACCGCAGGACTCCTGCAAACCCCGGATTGACTATCCCTGTTCCTGGCAGTACAAGATAATAGGGAAGGGCCGGAACGAGATTCGCATGGTAGTTGAGAATACCCTGCGGGAGAAGCCGTTTACCCTGACCGAGTCCCATGTCAGCAGCCGCGGCAGCTACGTTTCCATGAACCTTGAGGTAACAGTCGAAAATGATGCGCAACGGCTCGAACTGTACCGGGTTTTTGCGGCAAGTTCCGCAATCAAGGTCGTTCTATGAGTGATGCGGGTGCTGCATTCCACCCAGGTTCAGGCCCGGAGGATACCCTGGACAGCAAGGTGATTCCTGTCATGCGGGAAGCAGTGGCAATGGTGCAGATGATTGTGTACCGGGAGCTGAGGGGCAGGATTGCTGAAAAATATGCCGACTGGAGCCCTGATGCGTACAGGCGCCTTGTCGGCTCCATTGTCAATGATATCTTCGGCACCGCGGCCCGGGAGCCCGATATCCTGCGGTTCTGCCGCAGGCATATTGAAACTATCGAGGAGGAGCTGCGGGACCTGGCCGGTAATGTGCCGGAGTTACTGCCGTGCCTGACCGATGCCCTGCGGATGCAGACCCTCTGCGATCACGAGGAGGGGATCAATACCCTGCCGACGCTTCTGCGCGCCCGCGCCCTGGGCGTGCTGCTGGAGGATCGGCCCATTCCCATGCCTTCAACATTCATGATCCTCACCCGTCAGCTTGGCGCTCAGTACGGGCTGCTTGAAGGTCCTGCAGCAGCACAAGAGTAGCGCCCCACGACCCCGCGTCTTCCCCGGCAAGGCGGTACGATTTCACAGCGTCAAGCCGGTCCAGAATGCTGTGCACTGTCCGGCGGAGATTGCCCATGCCCTTGCCGTGGATTATCCGGACCTGGAAGATTTGCCTGCTCCGGCA
>JAJRVA010000112.1 GCA_024277485.1 Deltaproteobacteria bacterium
GATCTTCCGGGCTATATCCTTGAGAGACAGGACCGCGTAGCCATAGGTCTGGCCAGCATTTTTCTTTGTCTTGTTCCGGACACCCTCAGTCCCGGGTAAAGGGCCGGTCCTGCTCTTGTAAGTATCAGTCCCTTTTCTGCTCTTTTTCCCGGGGCCGGGTTTTGCCTTCCCTGCTGTTCCCGGCAGACTGCCGCTCCCGGCTCCGGCACCCTTTTTGTTGTCCTCAGCAGTAATCTGGGATACCTTCGCAATTTCCACCCAGGCGAACCTGTGCTGGTCAATCTTTTTTTCCAGCCATTCAACCGGCTCTTTCTGCATCTGGGATTCATTCATCAGCCGGGCAAACAGGGTGACCTCGTTGAGAGGGGCATCCTGAATTGTCTCGTACAACCTCAACCCGTCAAGCTTTCTCTCTTTGAAATATTTCAACATTGCGTTGATAAACGAGGCTGCGTTTTTCCTGTATGCGATTTTTTCTTCCTGCAGGTAAAAGCTGCCCTCGGTAAAGAAAAGGGTAACATCCTCATCTTCAAGGGTGAGCCGCCTGATGATGTCGACAAACTGTTGCACGGAAAAGATGAGAACCTTGTTGTTGTCCTGGTGTATCCTGGCGGAACTGAGCAGAAGCTTAAAGGCCTGGAGGAACTGTTGCGCGACAGGCATGCCGCTCGTTTTGATACTGTTGCTGTCGGTTACGGAGGAGTCTTTCATGTTCACCCCAATGCTTTCTGGCAGACATGGCGCACGTCGGGCCGTATGCTGTCAGCCCCTTTGCGGAGTATGTCCATGGCTTTTCTGTTACCGGAACTCCGCAGGGCATACGCAGCCCCTTTTTTGTGGGTCATGTTCATTTTGTTCAACACGCTGGTCAGCTTGCTTTCCAGGAGAACTTCGTGGAGAAAGTGAAGAGAGTGGTCTGAAAGGCATTGGCCAAGGAGCTTGTAACACTCAAGGATGTGCAGCTGGTCGTCGACCTTGGCGCTGGAGTTGAGAAATCCGATCAGCGTCTCTTCCGCTAATCGTCCGCCGACGCTCTCAAGATAGGAAAGAATCCTCTGCCGTATCTGTTCGTCCTCGTCGTCCAGCAGGTGAACCAGTTGCTCCGGATCAGCAGCGGATTTTTCCTGAAACAGGCCATCCAGGCCGACTCTGCGGATTACGGCAGACGGGTGCTGGGTCATCTCGGCAAAGATCGGAGCTGCATCACCACTTTTCATTCCTTCTGCAATCGGGAAAAGTAAAAGGCAGATTTCTTCGCTGGACTTTGCAATGAGTTTGAGAAAAGATGCCGGTTCCTGCCTGGCCTTTTTACCGATTATTTCCAGGAGTTCGTTGCGCTGCCGCAGGTTGTCCGGCTCGGTCCTCTCTACAAGAACTGCAAGCGTGAACATGATTTCCGGCGGCAGAGTATCAAAGATGGACAAGATCTTTTTCAGCTGGTCCGGGTCAGGCGCGAAGAGTTCTTCTTCCGAGACCAGGGGCAGTTGCGCACATCGTTCTTCGTTGGCAAGGGATGCGAAGAAAATATTGATAAGTGAAATCGCCCATGGCTTTTTTGTTGTCAATGCGCTTGATATATTATTGACATTATTGCATATTTTGTGTGCCATGCCATATTCTTCCCCGGCCATGGCCTCAAAAAATTCGTACTCCAGGAAGTCAAGAATGGTGGCAAATTCAAGCTGGTCCGATTCGATTGACAAGATGATCAGCAGGATATCAATCGTATCGTTGGCAATATTCTTCCCCTCCTCCTCTAATATGTATGATTCCAGGGCAAATTTTTCCTGGTACGTCAATTCGGCCAGGTCATTTTCCTTCGCGACCATGAGGAGGCCGGGGGAGGACCGGTCCAGTCTTTCAGGGTCGGGCGCCGCTGTCCCGGACATTCCCGGAGATGCTGAGCTGTCGTGCCCGTCGGTGTAATGATGGCCACCGCTGTCCTGATTGCCGGACCCCGTTCCTTCCGGTTCGTCGCCATTGCCGCCGTAACCGGCTGTCCCTGTTCCGTTTCCATCACTATCCGGGTCGCCCGGACCGGGAGCTGCCTTGAACACGGAAAGATCAAAATCAATGGCCTCCATGGCAAAGATGTCCGCGGCTTCGTAACAGATATTGTTCAGGGAGGTGTGCCACAGGGATGTGGCAATATCGCCGTCAACTTCTTCCATGGGGTTTCTGTGCTTGTTAAGTATGTCAAAAAACAACGTGATTTCCCGCTGTTCAATATTCTGTAGAAACTCCAGAAACAGAATTCTGTCCCGGGTCAGCAGGTAGGCGGGATTGCCCTCGTCCGCCGACTCCCTGGTGAGGCGCTCGCCGTGATAGAAAAAAGAATTGTTTTCAATATCCAGCCGCAGGCTTTTGTGGTCCTTCAGGTATGCATCAAGGTCTGCCTGCAGCCGCAGGAGATAGTTCTGTGAAAAGGGATGGTCGCCTGGATACAGTGAGTAATGTTTGAACGCGGCGTGCAAGGAAAGAGCAATCTTTTCCGCGGATTTCAGGTCCTGGCTGGTAATGTCTGGCGATGGGGGGCTTTTCTGCGCTTGGGTCATGACATCATTTATGTATCGTACCCATTCATCAATAAATCATGCATTCTCTCTTCCTGTCACCCAATGTATAGGGTACAATATCCTCATGTTTTATGAAAGAATTTCTTTACTGTCCCATTTTGCGATCGGATGCAGCGCTTCGTTTCGGAGACAGCGGCAGTCGGTGCAACAGGATGCTGAATAATGAAGAGTACGGTTACTTTTCAATCTGATGCCCTGAGGGCCAACCTGGAGGAAACGGCCGGCGAGGTCGTTGTCGACCCTGCATTTGGTACCCTGCGCGAGGTTGTGTCGGGATACCAGGGATTGTCTGCCAAGCTTGAACACCTTCTCTTTGAGATAAGCCATCCCTTCCGCAACTGGAAATTCATTATTCCCGAGATCCGCGCTTTTGTCCTGAAAAACATGACCCATTACCAGCGTCATGAAAAGGGACCTGAGTGTTTCGGCCTGTTCTGCAGGATTTTTCTGGAGGCCCTGGAAGACTGCAGGAAAAACGGTAAACTGGTCGCCATGGTCATGGAGGCCATGCTGGCATTCACGGACAAGCTGATTAAAAGCCTTGATCATGAGGGCCGGGCCCGTTTCGAGGACCAGATCAACTCCTTTTTGAAACAGTTGACCAGGCTCGATGAAATTGATCACCGGATCATGATGTACATGGTTCAGGGGCACCATCCCATGAAAAAAATGGCCGCCGGTCTCGTCTCCTTCAGCGATGCCTGTCCAGATACCGCATTTGATTACGAACCCGTTGCGCGGCTCATGCAGAAGATCCTGACCCTGAATTACGCCTACTGGCTTGGAGAAGAGGATCCGCTGCCGTGGTTTATGGAGCAGTGCGGGGACTATTGCAGCGAGTGGCATGCCGGCCGGCTGTTTGCCTCGATTTCTCACGAGACCTTCAGAAAACACCAGGACGAGCTTGCCGCGATCCATATTCAGGACGGCGCCCTGCCGGCCCTGCGGAAAATTCTTGCCCTGCCCAATCATATGGACATTGTCAGGCTGTACCGTGAGGTGCCGGGCAAGCTGGCGGAAGACACTGAAGCCGATTCCTCGTTTGTGGAGAACCGGAAGCTGCTCTTCCTGTTCCGGATCATGGATACCCCCGGGCTCTACCTTATTCATGAGGAAACACTGCGGGAAATCAACCGGAGCCTGGTTCAGCTCATCCGCAAGCAGTCTTTTGAAGAGATCGAGCAGTTTTTTGTCACCACCTTTCAGCTGCTCAAGGCCAATGTGCGGAAATACCCCCATACATCGCTGCAGTGTATCCAGGTTATCGGCGGCGAGGTTTTTAAACGGGGGAACTCCAGGCTGGTCGAAGCTTTTCTGTGGGAGGCGGTGCGCTTTGGTTTCCAGTACGCCAACGTGATGGGTGTTGATGAAGACTGGCAGCCCATTACCAACCCGGCCCACCTGGCCAATATCAGGGTATGGCTCAACCTGATCATGCAGGAGCCCAAGTGGTGCTCAACCCTGTTCTCCGCCCTGATTATCAACCTGAAACTGTCCGGGACCTGTGTCAAGGATACGGATCTTTTCCAGCGTGATATCACCGAGCTCCTGAATCACCCCATTGAACCGATTTACAACCTTGCCAAGCAGTTTACCAAGCTGATGCCGGTGTTTTTCAATGAAATCGGGGCTGAAGGCGAACTGCGCGACGTGTCGACAGATATGGATGAGCTGCATAATCGCCGGGACGTGCTTATTCATTTTCTGCGCAAACAGAGCCATGTGGAGTCAAGCAATCTCATTGTTGATTTCATCGGGGCCATTTTCGGTTTCTGGCTGGACAGGGACAAGGAGCTCCTTCGTCCTTTTCTGCCGGAAGAGGTGTACAACCAGGTGGAGACATCCGGAGAGTTTGTCGACGAGCAGCATATCCTGACCAACAGGATACGCGATGACCTGAAATTTACGACCAGGCGCGATATCCTCCAGTGGAAGGAAGATGACCGCAGGGAATACCTTGACCGGCAGCGGGATATATCTCCGAAGGAACGGCACCGGTTTGACCTGCTGGTCAAGATGTTCAAACTGCTGCATCACAAGTACAATCTCGGCCTGCAGGAGCTGCGCAATCAGCTGCAGCAGGCCTCCCAGACAGGTTTTCCCGAGATGGAGGGGCTCCTGGAAGTCCTTGATGACTGTGATACCTATACCTGCCTGGCCGCGGTGCTGGACCACCTGGAACAGCTCAAGGAAATAATTCTCAGCAAGGAAAAGTACCTGCCCAAAGAGGAAATTTACCATAAACGCCACATAGCCGTGGACATTCCCTCGGTGTACGGCCGCTACAGCGAACGGAAGTTCGATGCCCTGGGGTTGACCTTCCGGCTGGAAAACCTGGCCAATATCTTTCTTGAACGGCTGTCGGATACCATCAACCTCTCCTTCATCACCCAGGCCACCTTTATCCGGATTACACGCTCCCTGAAGCTCTACCTGCGGGCCTTGAAGATCGACGGTATCAGCAGCAGAAAACTTGACACCTATGTCAGCCTTCTGTCCTCTTCCATCGGTATCAAACGCTTCTCCTACACCCAGTATCTCGATATCTTCCGCGGCATGTCCGAGGGGGTCAAGGATATTATCTATGCCTATTACACGAATATCCACCAGAACAACCTGTCCATCATCATTCCGCAGATCGGCGAGGATAACCTGCTGACAAAGTACCGTCCCCACTGGGATGAGAACAACCTCACCGATACCGTGCACCGGCTCTCAGAGACTTTTTTCCGCGACCTGATTGCCGGGACGTTCGGCCTGCAGCATCTTGATAATTTTATCACCCGGATAATGCAGACCCTTGAGGACCAGAGGGATATCCTGGATGAAAACGGTCTGGATCTCCTGATGACCTACAATCCCGAGAAAACCATCAGTTCCCTGCATGATGAGAACCTGCGTACCCATAACCTGATTCACCTGGGTAACAAGGGGTTCAACCTGATGGTCCTGGCCGGGGACGGCAAACCGGTGCCGCCCGCCTTTGTCATTACCACCGAGATTTTCAGGTGCTGGCCCGCGGTCCGGAGTTTCGGCCGGGCCCGGGATGAATTCATGCAGCGGGTGCGAAACTCGATAAACGAACTGGAAAAGATAACCGGCATGGCATTCGGTTCTCCGGCAAATCCACTCCTGCTTTCGGTCCGTTCCGGTTCCGCCATGTCCATGCCGGGGATGATGACGACCATCCACAATGTCGGTCTCAACGAGGAACTGATCAACGAATATGTCCCGGAAACCGGCCAGGGATATTTTGCCTGGGATAATTTCAGGCGTTTTGTCCAGTCCTGGGCCATGGCCCAGGGGGTGGACCGAGAAGAGTTCCAGGAACTCATGAACACGCACAAGCAGCGCTACGATGTCTACCTGAAAAGGGAATTTTCTCCGATTCAGATGCAGGAACTGGCCCTGGCCTACCATAAACTGGTGCTGGGCAAGGGGATAGAAGTGCCGGAAGATCCATGGCTGCAGCTTATCCGTGCCGTTGAAATGGTTCTCGAGTCATGGAACACGGAAAAGGCGCATGAGTACAGGAAGCTGATGGGCCTCTCGGAAGACTGGGGTACCGCGGTCATTGTCCAGGCCATGGTCTACGGGAATCTTGGCCGAAATTCGGGCAGCGGCGTTCTCTTCACCGCCCATCCCTATCGCAAGGTTCGCCGGGTGGCCCTGTGGGGAGATTACGCCTCGGCAGACCAGGGTGAAGACATTGTCTCCGGCCTGGTCACCAGCCAGCCGATTTCAGTGGAGCAGGCAGAGATCGACGGCCGTTCCGTGGAACATTCCCTTGAAAAGAGTTTTCCCGCCATTTACGAAAGGCTGCTGGAAATCTCCCGTGATCTTGTCTACACCAAGGGCTGGAATCCGCAGGAGATAGAATTCACCTTTGAGGGACCTGAACCGGACCAGCTCTACATCCTGCAGACCAGGGACATGATCACCATTAAAACCATGGAACGGTTTCATGTCTTTGACAACGAGGATGCCATCCGCAAGTTTGTCCTGGGCAAGGGGATTGGTGTGAGCGGCAGTGCCCTGTGCGGCCGGGCGGTCTTCAGCGAGAGCAACATAGAGCAGCTGCGTCGTGATGATCCGGAAACCGCACTCATCCTGATCAGGAAGGATACGGTTCCCGAGGACATCCGCGAGATTTCCCTGACCGAGGGACTCCTCACTTCACGCGGCGGTCAGACATCTCATGCCTCGGTGGTCGCGACCAGGCTGGAGAAAACCTGTGTTGTCGGGTGCCGTGACCTGCAGGTCTACGAAACGGCCGAATATGCGGAAATTGCAGGACATCGAATCAGTTTCGGCGATCCCATATCCGTTGACGGCCGCTCGGGCCTGCTGGCAAGAGGCATGCATCCCATCAGGGAGGAAGTGCACATCCTGCCGCTCTGACTCTTACCGTGATGATCTGATCAAATTGTCCTTCTGCAGGGCCTGGACGACTTTTTTGCTGACGCTCTGGGCCAGCCTGTTTGCCGAGGCCGGGTCAAAGGTGTCTGAGGACATGCTCCAGACAAGCGTCTGGGATGCAGTGTCATACAGGTTGGTCTCAAGGAGCACCGTGGTATAGGTTGTGGTATATCCCGGTGTATAGACGGTATCGTAAAAGGTGCCGAAATTGTTGTAATAGCCGTAACGGGGTCCGCCGTAGTATCCGCCATAGTATCCGCCTGTCGGGGGATAGTACGCCTTTTCCTGTTTGGTGTCGACCAGCCTGGTCACCAGGACGGAGTCCATGCCCTTGTCACTGACATAGCGGAGGATCTCATCCTTGGTGATGTCATTGTCTCCCGGGAAGCACTGCGTGCTTGTCATTGCATGGACACCGGCCTGCTTCAACTGGTCGACCATGATATCTTCCCATATGTTCTTATTGCTCTTGTCCTTGCTCAACCCGACGACCAGAATGGACTGAAACGGCTGGCCGGTAAAGTCACTTTTTTTCCAGACTCCGGTCACATTGGTGCTGCTGCAGCCGGTCAGCATGAATGTTGCCAGGACGAGGGCTGATACTGTTATTTTCAGGATAGATATTTTCATCATCATAACTCCATTTGAAGTGGTGTTCCATGAATCATGTACGTATGTTTATACCTGGTATTATAATGTCCCTGCGGAAAAGAATCAAAGGTATTGCGTAAGATTCTCAGAACGGCTGACCGAACATGACCCACGCTGCCGTCCCTTCATCAGAGGTTGCAATGTCGAGGCGGATGATACCGCCGGCCATCATGGCGCGCAGACCGATGCCGATATCGCTTTTCCAGTCGGAAAACAGTTCGGAGAAATCATACTCATCGGCCACCCGGCCGCCCTCGACAAAGCCGACAAACTGCCAGAAGTCCATGTGCAGCCACCTGAGCCAGGAAATCTCGCCGATGGGGTTCCAGTGGGGTGTGTAGCGGTACTCTGCGGTTGTATAGATAACTGACTTGTCGCTAAAGCGGTGATTTTCATAGCCGCGCATCCGGTAAAACCCGCCAAGAGTGGCGCCGTCATAAAAGGGCGGCCGGTCTGATATCTCTATGACGCCATCGTCGTTGAGATGTTCTTTCCAGGATGGTGAGTCGCCGGTCCAGAAGTTGAGGGCGATAACACGTTGCCTGGCCCAGTCGGATGTCCCCAATGAAAAATATTTACTGGCCTCAAACTCGATAAACGACCAGGTGTCATCCGATTCCAGCCAGGCAAAGTCCTGGGTATAGGCGATATACTGGGAACTGCCATACGAAGGGTTTACCGGAAAGTCTGTGTTGTCGTAATACAGACCGAACTGAAAGGGATGTATGGTCCTGTCCACCTCGCCAAGACCTTCGGGTTCATAACTCTGGTACCTGTTATACTGCTTGAGCAGAAGGATGGTGATACCGCTTTCCAGGGGGTTCCATGTTGAGCCGCCGGTGGGTTCGGATTGCAGCATGCCGCCTCTGAGCCGGTAGTCCATCATGGGGCTGGATTTACCACTTCCCAGCGGCAGGACATACTCTAATTTGAAATCGAACCAGTTGTCATCCCCCGGGGTCTCGGTGTATTGATCCTTGTCAGAGTCATTGGTGCCCGGCCGGATGCTTCCCGGTGCGTAAACGGGAAAGGTATAGGCCCGTTGATTCGGGTAGTAGCCGACGGAACCAAGCGCGCTGACAAAGAGCCTGTTCACCCATGGCATCTTGTAGTCCCACACCCCGAGAACGGCAATTGCGGCTCCGTCCACACTGCCCAGCACCGTCCCTCCGGCAAGGAGTTGATCCTGACCGTAGCCCCTGGTTCCCCCTCCTATTCCGCCTGTAAGGCCCATGCTGTCTGTTGAAAAGATGTAGGGCAGGAGCAGGGCGTTTTTGGAACCATGGGGGTTTTCTTCCCGGGTCGTGGAATACTTCACTGTTGCCTTTGATTTTGCATGGAGAAGAGGAGTGAAAACCAGGCCGGCGATAAACACCGGCATCAGGGCCAGGCCCAGGGCTTTGCAAGTGTACTTCATTTTTCCTCCGTTTTTGAAGAATGATGAGGGTCAGGCCGGTGATACGATGTTCGCATCCCCGGTCGCTTTCATTTTAAGCTGCCGGGAAAAATCCAGCATCCGTTTGACGGAAACCATGGCCTGCCTGCCGATTGCAGGGTCGACATGGATTTCGTTTTCCCCGGTTTCCAGGGTATGGGCAAGGTTCACCAGGCCGTTCATGGCCATCCACGGGCAGTGGGCGCAACTCAGGCAGGTGGCGCCGGTGCCGCCCATGGGTGCCTCGATGAACCGTTTGTCCGGTGCGGCCTCTTTCATCTTGTGAAAGATGCCGCGATCGGTCGCCACAATGAAGAGTGTGTTGGGCATGTCCGTCACCGCCTTGATGAGTTGCGTTGTGGACCCGACAACATCCGCCTGGTTGATGACATCCATGGGCGATTCAGGATGAACAAGGACCCCGGCATCGGGATGTTTTTTGCGCAGGTGTTCCAGCTCTCCGGCCTTGAAGGAGTCATGGACAACGCAGTAGCCGGGCCACAGCAGCATGTCCGCGCCGGTTACCTTCCGGATATACCCGCCAAGGTACCGGTCCGGGGCCCAGATGATCTTTTCGCCCTGTTCATGGAGATGACGGATAATCTTCGTGCCGATACTCGAGGTGACCACCCAGTCGGCCCGGGCCTTGACTTCGGCGCTGGTATTGGCATAGACAACAGCGGTCCGGTCCGGATGCGCATCGCAGAAGGTGTTGAACACATCTGCCTGGCAGCTCAGGTCCAGGGAGCATTCAGCGCCAAGGTCGGGCATGAGAATCCTTTTTTCCGGATTGAGGATTTTGGCGGTCTCCCCCATAAAGCGGACACCAGCCACTACCACGGTTTCGGCGGGATGGTCATGCCCGAAGCGGGCCATTTCCAGGGAATCAGAGACACAGCCGCCGGTTTCATCGGCAAGTTTCTGCAGCTCCTCATCAACATAGTAATGGGCGACAAGGACGCTGTTTTTTTCCCTGAGCAGTTTCTTGATGTGCTGAAGCAGCCTTTCCTTTTCAGCGCCGATAACCGGCAGGGCCGGCCTGGCTTCGCGGGCAAGCTTTTCTATGCGGTCTTTATCTACGGGGATGGATTCAATCGTTTTCATGATACTTATGGGGCACGTACTCTCTGGGTATTGCCACGTGTTACATTGTTGTCGTGTTTTCCTGACTCTCGGGTTTCAGCTTCCCCTCATTAAGCATGATCGCGGGGCTCCAGTCAAGCCAAGTCTTTTCGCTTTTTTCGTGCAGGATAAAATGGGTCCCGTTTTCCGCCGGTTGGCCCATATCCTCTCCCTCGGGAGTGGCGAGGGCTATGCCCCCGGCCAGAACGGCCTGCATGGATTCCGTATCCAGGTCAAATCCGGAAAAGAGACCCCATGAGACCCTGATACCGCTTGCCAGCCAGAATTTTGTGCCGGTATGAACCAGATTTGCATAACCCGGGTGAATATTGACCCGGACCCAGACCTGCTGCGTGGTTGGAGAGAGTTCAAAACCGGTTACCCGCCCGACCTGCACCTGGCGGTAATAGACCGGGCTGTTCCTGTCAAGGGAACCAAGGCGCGGGGTTTCAAGAATGATGTTCAGGCCGGCAAAAGATTCGGGGTCGGAATTTCCCGGCATGAGGGTGAATTCGGTTCGTGTTTCCCCTTCCCCCGGCAGCACCGCCACATAAGGGCCGGTCAGGACTGTGTCAAGGTTGCGAAAGCCGGAAAGGCCTATCTCGGGCTTGACGAGCCACATGCGGGTCGTGCCGCGGAATAATCCGGCCGCCTCCCTGTTGATCCAGACCTCGGCAACGACACCCTTCATGTCCTCGGTGAAATGGACGTCATCCACCATGCCGATCTGGATGCCCTGGTACCGTATCTGTGTTTTCTTTCCGATTCCGCCGGCCTGGTCCAGGTGAAGAGTAATCCGGATGTTGTCTTTGTTCCTGGCAGCATCATAATCTTCGTACAGGATAAAGGAGTCATTTTCCTTGACCGGCGCCCCTTTTTCAGGCGTGTAAAACGAGATGCCGCCTTCAACCAGGGATGACAGCGATCCGGCCTGAATCTCTATTCCAGCCAGGCTCGCATCAAGCGAAAATCCGGAAAAATTGTAAAACCTGGTCGAGGAGTTGATGAGACCGGTGTATTCGGCCCGGATCAGTATTTTGAAGATGATATCCTGCAGATCACTGCTGAGTTCATGGCCCAGGACCTCCCCGATGGGGATTTTCTTGTACAGGACCGGTGAACCGACATCAAACGAGTTGTCAGCCGAGGACAGCAGCCGCAAAACAGTTCCGGCCGGCCTCAGGGCGGGATTGTCTTTGATTGCCTTCTGGTGGGTCGCGTACAGGGTGAACGATCTGCCCTCCTGCGCCGGTTTATGCCTGTCGGATTTTTTTGCCGGAGGGTTGGTAAAGGCTACTCCCCCTGTCAGGATTGATTTGACGGAAGAGAGATTGACATTGATATGGGACAGGGAGGCATTGACTTCCACCCCGCTCACATTCCAGAATACACTGTCCTGCCGGACAAAATCGGCATATTCATCGTAAATCAGGATATCCGTCAGGATGGTTTCCGCCTTGGGGCCAAAGGTTATGGAACTGATCTCACCGACCACTATTTTCCTGTACAGAATCGGGGCTCCCGGATCCAGTGAACCGCTGTCGGAAGAAACAAGCGTGAAGTGCCTGCCGGTCCGTATGGATGGGCTCGGCATGGGGCCCCGTTCCACAACGAAATGGTCCCGGTATTCACCCTCGCCGGGCTGAAAACTGATGTACGGTCCACTGATGATCGCCTCCAGGTTCCGGATTCCGTCTATGGATACCTCGGGCCTGATGACCCAGAAGCGGGTCCCTTGCTTGAGGATGGATTCCGCCCTCGGATCCAGCAGGATCTCTGCCGTAACGGTGTGCTGCTCATCACGGTTGAGCCTGATTTTTTTGACAACCCCGGCCTCAAGTCCCCGGTACATGAGCCTGGTTTTTCCCTCGACGATTCCCGCCCCGGAGGCGAGCTGCAGGGTCATGTCCAGGCCGTACTCGGCAGCATCGTAGCTGTCGTACAGCTTGAACACCATGCCATTGGTCGCCCCTGGGCTTTCGTCTGCCAGGGATTCAGGGGTGCCGCAGGCGATCCCTCCGTAGACCAGGGAGGCTAATGATTCCATTTTCAGGTTGAATCCTGACTGCAGGTTGCCCTCGAGGGAAATACCGCTGGCGTTCCAGAAGCGGGTCCCCACCTGGATCAGGTGGCTGTATTCGGGTTCGATGTAGATGTCGATGAGTATGGAGTTGTCGTCAGCCAGGGTGTAATCATTGACCCTGCCGATTTTCATGTTCCGGTTGTAGATTGGTGAGCCTTTCTGCATGGAGTGGAGTGCTTCCGCCTTGAGAACAATGTGCAGGCCCGGCCTGTCCGGAGAAAGTCCGGGCGGTTCTGTCAGTCCCTCGAATTCCCTGGCCTGGACAGTGGATTTGCCCGGCTGGACAGCTATATAGCTTCCCGTCAGGAGCGTTTCCAGGCCGCTGATCCGCCCTGCCGAGATATGGGGCTTGACCATCCAGAACTTGGTATCTTCGACCAGCCCTCTCTTCACCTTCATGTTGACGATCAGGTTGATACCCTGCAGGTCGTCATCCAAGGTTATCTTCTCGACCAGGCCGACAGCAACCCCCTTGTACATTACCTGGGTCTTGCCGGGAGTGATCCCTTCCGCATCCGGGTAATGAATGGTTATCTGAATGCCGGCATCGCGGTAACTGGTATACAGGAGCCAGCCGCCGATACTCAGGGCGATCAGGGGGAGGATCCATATGGGTGAAATGCCTCTTTTTTTCCGTATGACAGGGGTGTCCATGGCTATTCCTTAGCTGCTCTGTTTTGCGGCATAGTCATGTCCCACAGAAGACGGGGGTCAAAACTCAGAGCGGCAAACATGGTTGACAGGACGACAAAGGTAAAAAATGTTGCCGCGGGAGCGGCTGTGATGCGCGTAAAAAAACCGAAATCGACCAGGGCGCAAAGCAGGGCGATAACAAAAATATCCAGCATGGACCAGCGGCCGATGAACTCGATAAAGCGGAACATGATGGATTTATGGGTGAGGCTGGAGTGGCGGTTGAAATGGATTGAATACAGGAGCAGGACAAGGCCGACGACCTTGAAGAGGGGCACCAGTATGGAAGCGGTCAGAATGACGATCCCGATCCCGTAGGAACCGGTCTGGAAAAAGTAGATGATGCCGTCCATGATGGTTGATTTGTCAGGAGTGCCCAGGAAATCGACCTGCATGATGGGCAGGAAGTTGGCTGGAACGAAGAGAACTGTCGCAGTCAGAACGAGGGCCCAGGTGGTGCTGATGGAATTGGGTATCCGTTCGTGCACGATCCCTTTGCATCGCGGACAGTGCAGTACATATCCCGGTTCGGCTTCCTGGCGCCGGAGTATCTTGTGGCAGGTGTGGCACTGGATGAGGCCCGCGTTCAAGGCAGGCTGCATTGCGTGGACATGGAGCGGGGGGGAAGCTTTCCCGGCGCTCCCATTGCCTCCTGCTTGCTGCAGTTTTTCAATCCTGTCCCAGTAGTACTGCTTGTCAAGGGTGAAGACGGCGCTGACCAGGACCAGGGAGAGGGCGACAAAGCTGAAAAATCCTGTTTCATAGTCAATTTCAGCCGTATGGCCCATTTTGATAATGGTGATGAGGATACCGATCAGGTATATTTCCGTCATGCCCCATTCCTCCAGGTGGCAGTACCAGCGGAACAGCGTCGGCAGCTGCCTGGCCAGAAGTTTTTTTTCCAGGCCCAGGGAGACGATAAAGAGCAGGGTCAGCTTTACGAGCGGTATGAGAACGGCGGTTAACAGGATTGCGAGGGCAACAAAAAAATATTTCTGCCGGTATATTGCTGTCAGGCTGTCGATGACATTCGCCTGGTCAACCAGGCCCAGCGCTTCAAACTGGAGCAGCAATATGAAATGGGCGGGGATGTAAAGAAGAAGGCCGGTCAGGCTGAGGGCAAGGGTTCTGGAGATGGTATCTTTTCTGGGCGTGCGGACAGTGTACCTGCATCGTGGGCAGACAACCTGGCTGCCAAAGGGAACATCCAGCGGGGTCGTGGCAATCACCATGTCGCACCCCGGGCAGGCTGTAATATCGTTGAGATTCATAGACTGGTTTTTTGATTCTTCAGCATGTTGCATGCCCCTGATGAAGAATTTACGATGTATGACAAAAAATAAATAATACAGGGCCTGGGAATTGTTGTCAATCGTGATAGATTATGAACACTTTTTGTTATTTTGTCCATTTGGCCGATTTTGATGACAAAAAGGATCCACTTTAGGGTATATTCACATAGAATTGTCGGCAGCATGTCTGCCGGATGAGAGAGTTTCAGTATATTTCCCATTCCCTGGAGCTGAGTATGAAACAGGTGATCCCCGTACGTGTATTTTTTCTTTTTCTGGTTACTGCGGCCTGTCTGCTGCCGCCTGTCTCAGGCCAGTCTGCCCCGCAGGCAGCACCAGATTCAGGAGTAACTCTGGCCGATGTTGCCCCGGGCCAGGTGGACGCGGTTCTGGCAAAGCTCAGTGATGAACAGGTCAGGAGTCTGCTGATAGACGAACTGCAGAAGGAGGCCGTTTCTGGGAAAGAGGACCAGAGGCCCGCAGGCGGGATCTACGCTGTATTTGTCCACTGGCTGAAGATGATGAATTCCGAAGCCGGGGATATGGATCGTCGGATAGACAGTGTACGTGGCAAGATAGGACAGGTTCCACGTGATCTGGTGCAGGTTGCGGTCAAAGTGGGGGGAGAGAAGGGTGTTGCCGGTTTCTGGCTGGCCCTGGGCATGGTTGCGGGTGTCCTGCTTTGTGCGTATGTTGTTGAGCTTTTTTTCCGGGCAGTCAGCCGGAAAGCGTGGGGAGAATTTTGGGAAAGGGAGGCTCCGAAACTGGACGGGCTGCTGCGTTTCTGGGCCGCTGTGTTCAGAATTCTGCCGGATGTTGTTAATATCATTGTCTTCCTCGCCGCCGCCTTTCTGCTGGTTGTTTTTGTCCCCGGTTTTGGACATCCGGAAATCCGGATGTTGTTTCTCGCTCTGCTGGTACCCCTTGCCGTAGTCAGGCTGTTTTTCATCTTTTCACACCTTGTCTGCGCCCCGGACGCAGCCCTGCTGCGTCTGCTGCCGATCCATGATTCCACTGCCCTGTTTCTGCACCGTGCTGTCCTGTTTTTTGTCTCCTATGTTGCATTCGTCATAATGTTCCTGGCCTTTATCAGCCAGATGGGGATGCCGCAAGATACCAGTATCCTGGTCCAGATTGTGGCCGGAACGGTGCTGATTGTTATTCTGACATTCATGATTTTAAGCAGACGCAGGGCCGTCGCAGAAGCTATCCTGTCCGACACCCCGGCGGATGATGAAAGCTATTGGGTAAAATCGCGCTATGCGTCTTTCTGGCACATCCTTGCCCTGTCTTATCTTTTTATTATCTGGCTGATCTGGACCGGGCAGGTGATTGACGGTACGGCCCGAAGCGGATCTTTTCTCCTCAGCCTTTTCGTTGTTCCGGTATTTTTCGTTCTTGACGGTCTCGGCCAGTGGGTCGTCAGGGCGGCCATAGGCACTCTCCGTATCTACGCGGTTGAAGAGGAAATGGAACAGCAGGAAGCGATTGCGGTCGCTGCGGGGGAGGAGGCTTCCCGGCAATCAATCGAACTGACAGCAGGGGAAAAGCGGGACCGCCTGATCAGGCGTGCCGGTCGGGGCATGCGCCTTGCCATCATCATTGCCCTTGGTGTCTGGATTCTTGATCTCTGGGGGGTCAGGTTGCCCTTTGCCGCCGGCCTGGTCCGGGCGGTTTTCGAGTCTCTCGTCACCATGACCCTCGCGCTTATGGCCTGGCGGTTCAGTTCAAGCTACATTTAAATGAAGATAAAAGAATCCCTGCCCGAGGAAGAGGAAAACGAGGAGGAGCAGGATGGTGAGTGGGGCGCGGCAACGCAGAGGGGGCGCAGCTATACCCTGCTGCCCATGGTCCGCAAGTTTATAGGCACGACCCTGGTGGTCATGGTGACACTCATTATCCTCTCTTCCATGGGCGTCAATATCGGCCCCCTGCTTGCCGGCGCCGGTGTGGTTGGCCTTGCCCTGGGCTTTGGCGCCCAGAAACTGGTCAGCGATGTCCTGTCAGGGTTTTTCTATCTGCTCGATGATGCCTTCCGGGTGGGCGAATACCTGCAGGCGGGCAGTGTCTCCGGCGCGGTGGAGGCCATTACTCTGCGCAACGTGATGCTGCGTCATCACCGGGGGATGCTGCAGATCGTGCCCTACAGTGAACTGGGCTCCATCACCAATTTCATGCGCGGCGGCATCGTGGTCAAGTTCAACCTGGAGTTTCCCTATGATACCGATATTGACAAGGTCAGGAAAATAATCAAGAGGGTGGGCCTGGCCATGCTGGAGGATCCGGAATTCGGTGAAGATTTTATCCGGCCGGTCAAGTCACAGGGGGTGCGGGAGATCACCAGTTCGGTCATGGTGATCCGGGTCAAGTTTACCGCCAAGCCGGGCACCCACTTTGTCATCAGCCGGGAGGCCTATCGTCGCATCACCGAGGCCCTGGCCGCCAAGGGGATCCACTATGCCCACCGCAAGGTCATTGTTGAACTCCCCAAGGATGAGGCGGGAGACCAGGTTGAGCGGCAGAAGATAGCCGAGGCCGGCGCAGCGGCAGCCCTGGCCGAGGAAGAGGCGGAAAAAGAGAGCGGACCCACCGCCGGTTCCCAGGGGCCGGCAATGCCCGGCATGTGAATGGCTGCAACTTCCCGGCTGTGCCGAAAATATAATATATCTGTTCATTCTGTTATTGAAACCGGGCTCTTTGAGTCCGGCATGTATTTGGAAGGTGTGCCGTATGGCTACCTATGTCATAGGTGATATTCAAGGGTGCTTTGATGCCCTGCAATTTCTCCTGGAGAAGATATCGTTCAGCCCGCTCAAGGATACCCTCTGGTTTGCAGGTGATCTGGTCAACCGGGGGGACAAGTCACTTGAGACTCTGCGTTTTGTCAAGGGCCTCGGGGACGGGGCGGTCTGTGTTCTGGGTAACCATGACCTTTCCCTGCTGGCCCTGTCCGAAGGATATACAAAGGCCAGCAACCATACAATGCAGGATATTCTGGCGGCGCCGGATCGTGATGAACTTGTCCTCTGGCTGCGACACCGTCCGCTCCTGCACCATGATGAGGCGCTGGGTTATACCATGATTCATGCCGGCCTGCCGCCGCAATGGGACCTGGAAACCGCCAGGCAGTGTGCCCGCGAAGTGGGGGAGGTCCTGCAGGGAGATGCCTATTGCCAATTCATGGCCGACATGTTCGGCAATAAGCCGAAAAGATGGGACCCGCACCTCAGGGGAGCGGAACGGTATCGTTTTATCGTCAACTGTTTTACCCGGATGCGCTACTGTACTCCCGACGGCAAGCTGAACTTTGCAGACAAGGGACCGGTCGGCAGCCAGAAGAACGGGTATTTCCCCTGGTATGAAGTTCCCGGCCGCAAAAGCGCTGACCTGAAAATCGTCTTTGGCCACTGGTCCACCCTGGGAGGTCTCACCGGCCATGCCAATGTCTTTGCCCTGGACACGGGCTGTCTCTGGGGCGGCCGCCTGACCGCCATGCGGCTGGACCACCCGCCGGAGTTGTGTGTCGTTGAATGTGACAGGGTGTGTTCCAGTCAAAGGTCGAAGAAACGCTGAAGAAAGGAGGGGGGAGGTTCATCCCCGCGGCCCCGGCAGGAAAAAGCCAGCAGCTATGCATTGCAACAGTCCGGGCAGCGGACACGGCTCTCTTTTCCTGGCTTTCCCTTTTTCGGGTATTACTCCGATCTCCGGAGTTCCTGCCTGACGGCGAGGCCGAGCTGGGTACAGGTATAGGGTTTCTTGACAAAACCGGCCGCACCAAGCTGCCTGGCCTCTGATACGGCGTCATTCTCGGAAAAACCGCTGACAATAATCGCCTTTTGCCCGGGAGAGATCCGAAGAATTTCTCTGTAGGTCTGCAGTCCGTTCAGGCCCGGTTCCATTACCATGTCAAGAATGACCAGGTCAGCCTGTTTTTTTCGCAGGAATTTCAGGGCATCCTCTCCTGAGGCGACGCTCTCAACTTCGTATCCCAGCGAGGAAAGCACCCTGCCGGCGATGTCCCTTTGCTGCTGTTCGTCGTCAACAACAAGAATGCGTTCCCCGTTCCCCTGTAAATCAGAATTCGATATCCGGTCCGCCGGAATATTTTCCTTGCTGTCAGTAGCCGGGAAATACATGGTAAAGACGGTCCCCTCGCTGCTGCTGTCAACGGTAATGGTGCCTCCATGGTTATGTATGGTGTTCCAGACAATCGCAAGTCCCAGCCCGGTACCGCTTCTTCCCATGACTTTCTTGGAGTAAAAGGGCTCAAAGATGTGCTCCAGGTCATCTTCCGAGATTCCCGGCCCTGTATCAGATACGCGCAAAGACACCCAGTCACCGGGACCGGGATACTCATTGTCCTCGCTTGTATTGCCATGGTTCCTGTTTTCAGTGCCAAGGGAAACGGTTCCTTTTTCTCCTACTGCCTCAAAGGCATTGGTCAGAAGATTCATCAGGCATTTCTTGATGTGAACCGGGGAGCAGAAGATGTTTTTCAGGTCCGGCGCAGCAGTGGTCGTGCAGTGTATGTGCGGAAAGCGTGATGTGAGCTCGCTGTATTCAGGGGAGGCGAGGCATTCGGCGATGAGTGTATTGAGATTCACCGGCTGTTTTTCCAGCGCCACACCCCGGGCAATGGTGAGCAGGTCCGCGACCACAGCCGCTGCTCTGGTGCCGGAATCCTTCATCACTTCGAGAGGTTCTCTCAAGGGGCTGTCATCGGGAAGTTCGACAAGCAGAAGGTCAGGATAGCTGACAACCCCGGCAAGGATGTTGTTCAGGTCATGGGCCACGCCGCCGGCCATCAGCCCCAGGGCCTCCATTTTTTCCGAACGGTGCAGTTTTTTCAGCAGTTTCTCTTTTTCCCGCATTTCCTGCTTGAGGGAGGCGTTTGCCTCGGCCAGTTCACGGGTTCGTTCCCGAACCCGGTCAGCTAACTTTTCCTGGGCCTCGAGGAGGGCGTCTTCCGCCCTTTTTCGCAGCATGATTTCCTTCTGCAGTCGCCTGTTCCAGTACCAGAGTGAAGCTACGGCAATCAGGGACAGGACCACGATCATGCCGATCCGCTGCCAGACTGTCCGGGAAGAGAGTCCGACGGTATATCCGGCCGCGGTCCAGCGGTTGCGGATCTCTTCCGTTTCGCGGGGCGAAATTGAAGCCAGGCCCCTGTTCAAAATATTGACCAGAATCGGCCAGTCTTTCCGCACCGCCATGTGCAGGAGTTGGCGCTCCAGCGAGACAGGGGCCGCCGCGCGCAGGTTGGTAATGTTGAGCTTGCGGATCCGGTAGGTGGATGCGGCCAGGTTGCCGATAAAGACATCGGCTTTCCCCTCGGAAACAGCGCGGATTGTGTCCTCCAGGGTGTCAAAGTAGATCGGCGTAATATCGGCATGTTCCTGCAGCCATCCCGCATGCGATGAACTGGCCTGGACAGCAACCGTGAGGTTGCGCAGGTCTTCCATGCCGGAGATGAAAGGGGCATCGGTGCGGCAGAAAATCATCCGGTAAAAACCCGTGTATGGAACGGTAAAGGACAGAAACCTGGAACGTTCAGTGGTAAATCCCACCGAGGCAAGGACATCGATTTCCTTTCTTTCAGCCATGGCCATGACCTCTTTCCAGGCAACATGCCTGACTACCTCCAGGTTAAGGCCCAGGCGCCTGTTTAACAGGCGTATGTAATCAGATGCAAAACCACTGTAGCGGCCGTTTTTGTCGATAAATTCAAAGGGGGCGAATTCCGGATCAATACCGACCCGGATGGTGGGATGGGCCTTGATCCAGGCCTTTTCTTCCCGGGTCAGGTTGATGCGGATGGTATTGTCCGGACCGTCATACTCCAGCGGCAGGCCCTGCAGGTTTGACCGGATGATCCGCTGCACCCAGGAATCCGGTTGGAGAGCCGCGTCTCTCAGGTGGCGGTCTATGGTTTTCTTGAGATATGGTGTCTGTTTGCCGTTGGGGGGGAAGGCAAATTTCAGGTGTCGCGGGTTGAACACCACCGTTGTCGGCAGAACGTCAAATAATTTCTGGGAAGTCAGCCCGTACAACCTGTTGACAACGCCGACATCGGCAATCCTGTTGTGCAGGGCAAGAAAGATTTCTCCGTAGCTGTCAAACTCCATAAATTCACAGGCAAAATGGAATTTTTTCACCTGGTTTCTGATTCCTTCCGGTCCGTCGGTATGAATGCTCCCCCGCATGACAGCCACCTTTTTACCGGCCAGGTCGGGCAGCGATTCGACATGAAGTCCGCTGCGCGTGTACAGAACAGCCCAGTTGACAAAAACAGGCTCGTCGGAAAACACGTATTTTTCGGCACGGGGGACGGAGTATGCCACATCGGGCATGATATCGATTGTGCCCGCTTCAAGACGGGCCAGCCCCTCCTGCCAGGTGCCGGCCACCCATTGGATATCCCAGTTTTCCTGTTGGGCTATTTTCTCAAGGATTTCCGGGAAAATCCCCCTGGGTTCGCCCTGGCTGATGTTGAACAGCTTGGGAGGATTCTCGTAATAACCAACCCGCACGGTCAGGGGCTGTGAGGCGGAAGCAGGCGCCGCTAACATGCAGAAAAGATACACCGGGAGAACGGTCAGCCGGAAAAGAAAGGCGGGAAAACGGCGCCACCGTATATGCGTCAATGGATGCATGAGGTATTTCATACTGTCGTTGAAGCGGGTTCTTTGGGACCGGATTTTACGATATTTCTGTGTACAATCTCCGCCCGGTTTGTAATCGTGCTGCCGGGGCAGTCCTGAAAGTGTTTTCAGGCAGTGTACGCCTGTCATGTTAACATGTAAATATCTAATTACATAGTCTCATGACAATGAATTTAAGTCAAGGGCGGGAAGAGGATGTTTGGATTTTCAGCAGGTGTTCACGGTCTTTCGCGACGACCCCTGTGAAATATGCGGGTTAAGGAAAAGGTGGAGAAGCGCGTAGAACGAGGGAGGAGGAGAGCGCTTCTCCACAGGGAGTCTGTTGCCGGCCCTGCGGCATGGTGCGTCCAGGTGATGTTCCAGGTGATTATGCCTGCTGGTTCCGGGTCTCCGGCACGCCAAGTTTTTTCAGGATAAGCCCCAGCGGGCAGAATTTTGAAAAACCGAACTGAAAAAGGTTGGCCCCGACAAAGGCGGTGAACCAGAGAAAGTATTTACTTACAAAGACAGGACTGGCTTCAACGCCAAGGGCAAGGCTGAGCAGGATAAAACCACCGGCAAATACGTGAATCAGGTCATTGACATTCATTGTTCTCTCTCTGGGTAAATATTTTTCTGTTACTTATTCTGTTACTTTTCTTCAGGGAGACAGAAGAGATCACGCAGGGACTTGATCAGTTCCGTCACCCTCTTGTCAGCAATGCGGTTATAGATGAAATTGGAATCCTTGCGGAAATCGATAATTCCCTGGTTTCTCAGGATGCTCAAGTGCTGAGAAACATTGGCATGGGTTGTCTGAACCTCATCCCGGATGTCTCCCACCGTCAACTCGTCTTCCTGCAGCAGGCAGAGAATTTTCAGCCTGATGGGATGGGATATCGATTTAAGCAGGTTCGATACGTTTTTAATCTGCTGGTTCTGCATCAGGTCTCTTTTTCAGGGATCCGTTTGCGGCACTTCCACATGCCTGTTTAAGCGATTCGTTATTTAATTTAATTCTTAAATGCTGTTCGTCAAGTATTTTTTTCCGGGTGGTCGGAAAAGGCGGGGTTACTCTTTTTTGAGATGCAGGATCTCGTCTTTGGGAAACATGCGAAGATAAAGAAATGCTCCCAGCACCATCATGCCGAGGTTGATGAACAGGTCTGGTATCGCACGGTTGGCGGGGTATATGACAAGCGAAAGCCCTGTTAAAATGGTGAGAAACTGGTACCCGGTCCGGTGAAACAGGAAAATTTCCCTGAGGATGTAGAAGTTGACGGTGGGAACAATAAACTCGGCCAGCAGGTACAAGCCGACACCCTGTGCGGAAATGATATCCGCCGTTTTCAGGAGAAGTCTGAGGGTCATGCCCAGCAGCGCGATGCCAAGAAAGAGGTTGATCCACATGTAGGTGTGGCGGCGTGCGAACGTTGCCTTGTTGTTGAGAAAAAAGACAAGTTTGGCCTGATTGTCCGGTTTTTTGAGCCGGGAATATATTGCCTGCTTGCTCTTTCCTTCCTGCAGCAGCAGGTCCACCTGTTTATCTAATGAATCAGCCATTATTTCAACCTCATGTTTTGCACGGTTTTTGTTATCAATCAGGCAACTCTATGGTATAGGAGCAGAAAGAATCATTTTTTGTTTTTTTGAGATACTCTATCTTGACATGAAGTTCAACAAAGGTACACTGTATTTTGAGGGTAAAAGCAGACAGTGTTCGATTACACTTGACAAAATTCTTCGACAATATTACGCAAGCGTTTAACTCTGTGGGGGTGTTACGTTGTGGTATTGCATGTTGGGATGCATGCCGACTTGGATGCCATTTTTAATTCAATTCAAAAGGGAGACTTATTATGGGTGGCAGCGAAGATAAAATTACCAGTTTGTCAACAGAAGGAAGGGTGTTTCAGCCACCATCTGAAGGCAAAGAGCAGGCATTTGTAAAGAGCATGGAAGAGTATGAAGCCCATTATAAACGCTCCATGGAAGACCCGGAAGGGTATTGGGGTGACCGGGCCGAAGAACTGCTGACCTGGGACAGGAAATGGGACAAGGTCCTTGATGCCGATCTTTACAAACCCGAAATAAACTGGTTTGTGAACGGCAAACTTAATATCTCTGCCAACTGCCTGGACCGTCACCTGACCGATGGTCGGCGTAACAAGGCCGCCATCATCTGGCAGGGTGAGCCGAATGAAGATGTCAGGGTCTATACCTACCAGATGCTGCATACCGAGGTCTGCCGTGCCGCCAATATGTTGAAAAAAATGGGCGTAAAGCGCGGGGACAGGGTTTCTGTCTATCTGCCGATGATTCCTGAGCTTGCGATTACCCTCCTGGCCTGTACCAGGATCGGTGCGGCTCACAGTGTTGTCTTTGCCGGCTTTTCAGCCCAGGCGCTGATGAGCCGTATCCAAGACTGCGAGGCAAAGGTGCTTGTGACAGCCGACGCGGTTATCAGGGCCGGCAAAACCATTCCTTTGAAACCAAACGCCGATATCGCCCTGGCAGACGCCCCAAGCGTTGAAAAATGTATTGTGGTGAAACGCGGCGGCAATGATGTCCCCATGGATGCAGATCGTGATCTCTGGTGGCACGAGGCCATTAACGCCGAAGATATAACCGATAAATGCGAACCCGAGAGCATGGATGCTGAAGACCTGGCTTTCATCCTCTATACAAGCGGCTCTACCGGGAAACCGAAGGGCGTTGTCCATACAACCGGCGGCTATCTGACCTACGCGGCCCACACCTGCCAGCTGGTCTTTGACCTGAAGGATGATGATGTCTACTGGTGTACTGCTGATATCGGCTGGATCACAGGCCATACCTATATCCTGTACGGCCCGCTGGCCCTTGGCGCCACCTCGCTGATGTTCGAAGGCGTGCCGTCCTATCCCGACTCGGCCCGGTTCTGGCAGGTAGTCGAGAAATTCAAGGTCAATATCTTTTATACCGCGCCCACCGTTATCCGCGCCCTGATGCGTGACGGTGTCGGACCGACCCAGAGATATGATCTTTCAAGCCTGCGCCTGCTTGGCTCGGTCGGTGAGCCGATCAACCCGGAAGCGTGGATGTGGTACCACGAGAATATCGGCAAGGGCAAGCTGCCGATCGTCGATACCTGGTGGCAGACCGAGACCGGTGGTATCATGATCTCAGGCTGGCCTTACGCAACACCGATGAAGCCGGGTTCCGCCTCGCGTCCATTGCCCGGCATTGATGCCGCCATTGTGAACGATGAAGGGCAGCCGGCCGCGGAAAACGAAGGCGGTCGCCTGATCATCAAAAAACCCTGGCCCGGAATGCTGCGCGGTGTCTATAAAAATCCTGCCCGCTTCAAAAAGACCTATTTTGAGAAATTTCCCGGCATCTACGATCCGGAAGACGGCGCCCGTCGCGATGAAGACGGTTATTTCTGGATCATGGGCAGGCTTGATGACGTTATCAACGTCTCCGGCCATCGCCTCGGAACCGCTGAGATAGAATCAGCGCTGGTTGCCCATCCTGACGTAGCTGAGGCTGCCGTGGTCGGTGCGCCGCATGAAGTCAAGGGGCAGACTATTTACTCGTACGTTACCCCTAACGCGGGAGTCCAGCCTTCCGAGGAATTACGGGCAGCGCTGAGAAAACATGTCCGGGCCGAGATCGGTCCGATCGCTACGCCTGAATTTATCCAGTTCGCCGATGGTCTGCCAAAGACCAGGAGCGGTAAAATCATGCGCCGTATTCTTCGCAAGATCGCTGCCGGAATGACCGAGGAGCACGATTTCGGTGATACCTCAACCCTGGCTGATCCTTCCGTCGTCGACAACCTTGTTGAAGGCTCAAAGGATTTTGTCAAGTAGTGGTTATGGGGACATGGCAGGAATATGAGAATGGTCCTGCTGCTGGTGAAAACTGAAAAATATCGCTGCATGCAGTGATGCAGATCAAACAGGCAGGGTGCCGTGCTGCGCCCTGCCTTTTTTGTTTGGAGAAAGGGAGTGTGAAATGGCAGCCAGTAACGACGTGCACAGCGTGGCCCCTGAGGTTGCTGTAGACTTCCTGAAAAACATCATGCCGTTCAATGGGCTTGATGAGGCAACACTGCGCAACCTGGCCCGCCACTGCACCATTGATTTCTTTCCCGAAGGCACCCGGATCTTTGTGACCGGGGAAACAGAGATTACCTACCTGTACCTTATCCAGCGCGGCGGGGTCAAGACGTTCATAACCGATGAACAGGGCGAGGTTACCCTGAAGGACTACCGGGGCGAAGGCTCTGTTTTCGGTGCGCTGGGAATTATTCGCGGCACAAAGGCGAATCTTGACGTGGAAACCGTCGAGGATACCTTCTGTTTCCTGCTTCCCAAAGAGGTCTTTCTGGACCTGATCAACAACCAGCCTGGTTTTGCGCAGTATTACCTGAAAAGTTTTTCCGAAAAAGTCGTTGCCACGGCCTATAATGAACTGCGTCAACACAAGTGCACCCGCAGGGGCGATGACGACATGGACCTTTTTACCTGCCGGGCCGCGGGGCTGGTAAAAAAAACATTACGCCAGGTCGGGGCGGACATGTCCGTGCAGGAATGCGCCGGCAAAATGACAAAGCACAGGGTCGGCTCCCTGCTCATACATACACCGGGCAAGCCGGATGATATCGTGGGCATCATCACTGACAGGGACCTCCGTATCAAGGTGCTTGCCGAGGGGCGTGATTATACCATCCCGGTCCGGGAGATCATGTCCTCGCCCGTCTTGAAGGTCCTGTCGGAAACGGTCTGTTTTGACCTTCTTCTCAAGATGATGTCAAGCGGTACGCATCATCTTGCCGTGGAACGGAGCGGCAGAATTATCGGAGTTGTTACCTCCCACGATATCATGCTGCACCAGGGCCACTCTCCCTATTATCTCTTCAAGGAGATCGTCTCCCAGGAGGATTTTGCAGGACTGTACCCCCTGTCCCGGAAAATACCTGAAATGATCCGCAGCCTGATCAGGGAAGGCGGCAAGGCCGGCAAAATCACCCAGATGATTGCGGTATTGAATGATCATATTCTGGACAAGCTGCTCGATATGCTGCATGAGGAAATGGGACCTCCGCCGGTGAAATACTGCTGGCTGCTCATGGGCAGCGAGGGCCGCCGGGAGCAGACATTCAGGACAGACCAGGACAATGCGATACTCTATGAAGATCCTGCAGGTCCAGCCCAGCAAAAGGAGGCTGATGCCTACTTCAGAGAATTTTCCAGGCGGGCCATAGATCACCTGGTCAACTGCGGATACCCTCTCTGTCCGGGAGAGATAATGGCCAGAAATCCCAAGTGGTGCCAGCCCTATTCGGTCTGGCGTGCATATTTTGAACAGTGGATTTCCGCCCCTGATCCGCAGGAACTCCTGAACGCCATGATTTTTTTCGACTTCCGGGCCGGATACGGGGATGATGCATTGGCCGAGAGATTACGGGACCACCTGATCACCTTTTCCAGAAGGCAGGAGATATATCTCATGTACCTGGCGAGAGAATGTATGATGAGCCGGGTCCCCCTGTCTTTTTTCAAGTCATTTATTGTGGAAAAGGACGGGGAGCATAAGGATGCCCTTGACATCAAGCGCCAGGGACTCACTCCTTTTGTCAACTTTGCCCGGGTCATGAGCCTGAAGCATGGCATCAAGGAGACCAATACCCTGGCCCGCCTGAATGTACTCAAGGATGACAGGCATATTTCCCTGGATCTCTGGTCCGCTGCGCGTGATGCATATGAACTGCAGATGCAGATGCGTCTTGTGCACCAGCTCCACCAGATTGAAAACGACCAGGTCCCGGACAACTACCTGAATCCCGCTCAACTGACGGACCTGGAAAAGAGAATGCTTAAAGATGCCTTTTCCGTCATTGAGCGGTTGCAGGCAACCCTGAAGACATTGTTCCCGGTAGTATAATCCCGAATCCGTGACGGCTTCGTGATATACTTCTGTGTAACCATTTGAATACAAAAATAAAACATGGAATATAACATGGGCGTCATGTTCACCACGCCGCCCTGCGTGGCGTTCGATAACGGCACATCTACGGCGTTGGCAACTCGTTGATATCACCCCAGGATCGTCATGTGGACAAGCCACATCACTATCAACATTGTTGCCGCCTCGAAGATCTCGCAGGCTCGCTATCTGTATCTGCACCGTTCTAAACGCTCACGGACACAGGATAATTTATGCATGGCAGGCTGAAATCGTTGGGCTGGTTCAGGAAACAGCATCCAGTCCTCCGGCTGAACAAAAATTTTTTTAAGGATTTCAACCAGTCCAGTCCGCTTTCAGAATACACCTTTGTGGTCTGTGATACCGAGCTCACCGGCCTGAACAGGCGGCGTGATGAAATCATTTCCATCGGTGCGGTGAAGATAATCGACCTTCGCCTTGAACTGAACGATACATTTCATCAGTATATCCGTCCGCAGAACCTTCAGCATACCGAATCAACCCTGATCCACCGGATAACACCCGAGCAGCTGCGCCGGATGCCGTCCATAGAGGAAGTTTTGCCCCGGTTTGTCAGCTTTTGCGCAGACGCCCTGATTGTGGGCCATTTTGTTACCCTGGATATTACTTTTCTGAACAGGTTCGCCCTCGAGGTGCTGGGTGGCACCCTTTCCAATCCGACCGTGGATACAATGCGCCTCGCCAAAGGATACAAGGAGGCCGCGTTCATGGAAAGTCATGGCCATACCAACCTGACTACGTCGTATAATCTCAGCGATCTGACATGGGAATTCAACCTGCCGCAGTTCAAGGCGCATGATGCGCTCGAGGACGCCCTGCAGACCGCCTATCTCTTTCTTTTCCTGGTAAAAAAGATGAAAAGCGGCAGGATCAGAACATTGAAAGACCTGTACCAGGCAGGACGGGTTGTCGGGCTGACGTATTGACATCTTGGGGCGGTGCAGTGAAATGTCTTTTGTGGTACACGCTAACTCCTTGATAATTTGTGGGAAATTGTAAAGCCTGGCTGCCGGTTCAGGTTAAATTCCTTGACAGTTTTTCCGGTAAATTGCATAATTTAGGTATTGATACTTGCAAAGTGTCGCCAGTATGTGCTACATGGTGGTAGGGAAAAGAAGTGTTTAACTGAAAAGTTCCTCAGGGGCACCGGGAATTTTTCTTTGTTTCACTTGGGGAAAAAGGGATTTTTCCCCGCCAAATACATGAGGAGGAGGAGAGTATGAGTGATACTAGTGCAAAAGCGTACTGGGCAGAAAACATCCGATTGATTTTCGGCTGTCTCATTGTCTGGTTCATTGTTTCATACGGGTGCGGGATTCTGTTTGTGCACCAGTTGAACAAGATATCGATTGGTGGCTATGATCTCGGCTTCTGGTTCGCCCAGCAGGGCTCCATGTACACTTTTGTTGCCCTGATTTTCTTCTACGCGTCAAAGATGAACAAACTTGACCAAAAATACAACGTCCAGGAAGACTAAAGGGGGAAAGAATGGATCTCAAAGTTATGACCTTTCTTGTAGTTGGCGCCACCTTTGCCCTCTACATATTTATCGCGATCAAATCAAGGGTATCAACAACCGGTGAATTTTATGTTGCCGGCAAGGGTGTACATCCTGTTCTGAACGGGATGGCAACAGGCGCTGACTGGATGTCGGCCGCCTCGTTTATCTCCATGGCAGGTCTCATTGCCTTCAAGGGATATGACGCCTCGGTTTTCCTCATGGGCTGGACCGGCGGCTATGTTCTGTTAGCCATGCTTTTGGCCCCGTATCTCAGGAAATACGGTAAATACACTGTGCCGGCCTTTATCGGCGACCGTTTTTACTCGAGGACCGCACGTGTTACAGCTGTTCTCTGCCTGGTCATCGCTTCACTGACGTATGTTATCGGCCAGATGAAGGGAATCGGCGTTGCCTTTTCCCGCTTTCTCGAGGTCCCGTTTGATGTCGGCGTTTTTATCGGCATGGCTATAGTTTTCATTTACGTGGTTTTAGGCGGCATGAAGGGCGTAACCAACACCCAGATTGCCCAGTACTGTGTTCTGATCTTTGCCTATACTGTTCCGGCGATCTTTATCTCCATGCAGTTGACCGGCATGCCGATTCCGCAGCTTGGCCTGGGAAGCACCCTGACTGAAGGAGGCATGCATGTTCTGGACAAGCTGGATCTGGTCCTGACTGATCTCGGGTTTAAGGAATACACGGCCCAGAAAGGAGGGACGCTGAATATTTTCTGCTATACCCTGTCCCTGATGATCGGTACCGCGGGCCTGCCGCATGTTATCATCCGTTTCTTCACCGTGCCCCGGGTACGTGATGCCCGTTCGTCCGCAGGCTGGGCGCTGGTTTTCATCGCCATCCTCTACACCACTGCCCCGGCAGTCGGAGCCATGGCCCGTCTGAACCTGATGAATACCATCCAGATCGGCGAAGTAGGCAGCCCGGACGGCAACCTGCGCTATGAAGATCGCCCGACCTGGTTCAAGAACTGGGAGACAACCGGTCTGCTCAAGTTTGAAGACAAGAACGGCGACGGCAGGATCCAGTACTATGGCAAAGGCCTGAAAGACAAAGAAGCCGATTACGGCTGGAAGGGCAACGAGATGGTCAAGGTTGACCGTGATATCATGGTTCTTGCCAACCCTGAGATCGCCAACCTGCCCAACTGGGTTATCGCCCTTGTTGCCGCCGGTGGTATTGCCGCGGCGCTGTCCACGGCAGCCGGTCTGCTGCTTGCTATCTCTTCCTCTATCTCCCATGACGTCCTGAAGGGTATCTTCATGCCTGATCTGACCGACAAGGGAGAGCTGATGGCAGGTCGACTCGCCATGGTCGGCGCCATCTGTGTTGCCGGGTATTTCGGCCTCAATCCTCCGGGATTCGCGGCCCAGGTTGTTGCCCTGGCATTCGGCCTGGCAGCGTCTTCGATCTTCCCGGCCATCATGATGGGAATTTTTTCCAAGAAGGTCAACCGTACCGGCGCCACCTCCGGTATGCTCTGCGGTATCGGTGCCACCCTTATCTACATCTTCTGGTTCAAGGGCTGGTTCTTTATTCCGGGCACCAATATGGTGGAAAATATTCCGGCCAACCATTTCTTAGGCATTGCTCCGGAGGCATTCGGCGCGGTTGGCGCACTGATCAACTTTGCGGTTGCGTTTATCGTCTCCAGCATGACACCGCCGCCGCCGGATCATATCCAGCACCTGGTTGAGGATATCCGTGTCCCGGTCGGCGCAGGAGCTGCCCAGGATCATTGATCCGGTTTTTTACCAACCAAAACACGGCGTGCCTGCCAGAAGCAGGCGCGCCGTTTTCGTTTGCAAGAAGAGATGGAAAGAACACGTACCATGAAACCCGCATTTCTCCGTTCCGATCAATGCTGTCTCTATATCGTGGATCCCCAGGAAAAGTTGATGGCCCATATCCATGAGGCAGGGCGCGTTATCCAAAACACCTCGCTGATGATTCACCTGGCCCGGATCCTTGAATTCCCCATTATCGCCAACACCCAGTATGCGAAAGGCATCGGGCCGATCGTGCCGGAACTTGCCGCCCTGCTTGACGGGGTGCCCTGTCCCGACAAGATCTGCTTTAACGGTCTTGGCAATGATGATGTGCGGAAAGAATTGAAAGCCCTGACGCCTGGGGTTGATACCCTGCTGCTCTGCGGGGTGGAGACCCATATCTGTGTCTACCAGACGGCAATCGGCGCCCTGCAGGCCGGTTACAGGGTCTGGATTATCGCCGATGCCGTATCTTCCCGCTCACCGGTCAACGACCGGTTAGGGCAGGCGCGGCTGCGGGAATTAGGAGCGATTCTGGCCCCGGCTGAAATGGTTATCTATGAACTCCTGCAGCGGGCCGGAACAGAAAAGTTCAAGGCAATGCTTCCCCACCTGAAGTAGAATTTTTACAGAAATCAGAGTTCTTTCGGTTAACTCGTTCCTGTTTCACGGCCATCGGCCGGCCGAGAGGAGAAAATTATCCGGCTTTTGGGACGGAGATGACGCTTTTCTGTTGAAATTTCCGTGCAAAATCGATAAAAATGATACCTTGCACCTTTTTGTGCTCAGACCTGAAATAAAAAGATTTTACAGAAAGAATGATGACTGGAAACGAAATACGGGCGCGATTTTTACAGTACTTTGCCGCCAGGGGACATGCTGTTGTCGAGAGTTCGTCCCTGGTGCCGCATGATGACCCCACCCTGTTGTTCACCAACGCCGGCATGGTGCAGTTTAAACGCGTTTTCATGGGCGAGGAGCAGCGCGACTATGTGCGTTCCGCCACCAGTCAGCGGTGTGTCCGGGCCGGAGGCAAGCATAATGATCTGGAGAATGTCGGCCATACTGCCCGGCACCACACCTTTTTTGAAATGCTTGGCAACTTTTCATTTGGGGACTATTTCAAGAAAGATGCCATTGATTTCGCCTGGGAGTTCCTGACCGGAGACCTTGGCCTGGATGCCGGTCAGTTGTGGGTATCCGTCTTTCGTGAAGACGATGAGGCGTATGAACTCTGGGAGCAGATTGAGGGTCTGCCGGAAGGAAGGGTTGTGCGGCTTGGAGAGGATGAGAACTTCTGGGCCATGGGAGATACCGGCCCATGCGGTCCCTGTTCCGAGATCCACATCGACCAGGGAGTCGAGGCGGGATGCGGCCGGCCCGACTGTGCGGTCGGGTGTGACTGTGATCGTTTTCTTGAACTGTGGAATCTTGTTTTCATGCAGTTTTACCGGGATGAGACCGGCAAGATGACCCCGCTGCCGAAACCTTCCATTGACACCGGCATGGGCCTTGAGCGCATTGCAGCGGTCATGCAGGGCAAGCACAATAACTTTGATTCAGACCTTTTTACCCCCCTGATCGACAGGATTTCCTCCCTGGCCGGCAAGCAGTACGGCGCCTGCAGGAAGGATGACGTCGCGATGCGGGTCATTGCCGACCATGCGCGGGCAACGACATTTCTCGTCGCGGACGGGGTGCTTCCCTCCAATGAAGGGCGTGGCTATGTCCTGCGCCGCATCATGCGCAGGGCCATACGGTTCGGCAGGTTTCTGGGTTTGAGCGGCCACTTTTTCAACGGGGTCTGCGCGCTGGTTTCGGAAATGATGCTTGATGCCTATCCACATCTTGCCGGGGCGGAGAAACTGCAGGACAAGGTGGTCAGGAACGAGGAGGGCCGCTTTGGTGAAACGCTGGACAACGGTCTGGCCCTCCTGTCTGAAGAAATTGACCGCCTGAAGGCCCGGGCCGGCGACCGGAAGATGATTGGCGGGGATTTTATTTTCAGGCTCTATGATACCTACGGGTTCCCGGTCGATATAGTCAGGGACGTTGCCATTGAACAGGGCATGACCATTGATGAGGCAGGGTACCATGCGGCAATGGAAGCGCAGCGGGAGCAATCCAAGCGTTCCTGGAAGGGAAGTGATGTCGAACATTTGCCCGAGGGTGTTGTCGAGCTCCTCAAACAGGGACGTGTGGCCGAGTTCGTGGGGTATGCCGGTAAACAGGCCGAGTCAGTCATTGAAGGCCTTGTCAATGCTTCTGGCCGGCTGGTTGACCGGGTGAACGAGGGGGAAGAGGTCAGGGTTTTTTGCGCACGTACCCCGTTTTATGCCGAGGCAGGCGGTCAGGTCGGTGATACCGGCCATATCACCGGCCCCGGCGGCACCATAGAGGTAACCAATACGACAACTGCCGGCGATAATCTCATCCTGCACGAGGGGAAGGTCGTGCAGGGAACCATCGCCAGGGGGGAAACGGTCACCCTGCAGGTATCAGCGGCCCGGCGAGACGATATTGCCGTGAACCATACGGCAACGCATCTGCTGCAGGCGGCCATGAAAGAACTGCTCGGTGATCATGTCAAGCAGGCCGGATCCCTGGTGCAGGAAGACCGGCTGCGTTTTGATTTTACCCATTTTTCACCATTGACGGCCGATGAAATAACCGCCATTGAACAGAAGGTCAATGGCGAGATCCGGAAAAATATCCCGGTGGGGACCGACCTGCTGGACAGGGACCAGGCTGTCTCCGAAGGAGCAACCGCTCTCTTTGGAGAGAAGTATGGAGATGAGGTTCGGGTTGTTTCGCTTGGGGATTTCAGCAAGGAACTCTGCGGCGGCACCCATGTCAACGCCACCGGCGAAATAGGTTTTTTCAAGATACTTGCCGAGACCGGTATTGCCGCGGGAGTACGAAGAGTTGAGGCGGTAACCGGGGCCCATGCAGTGAAATGGATGCAGAACCTTGTCCGCCAGGCCCGGGATGTGGAAGAGAGCATTGGCGCTCCCCTGGAGTCTGCTCCGGAGAAGATCAGGACCCTTACACGCCGGCAGAAAGAACTGGAAAAGAAGGTGGCCGGCCTGACATCCCGGCTGGCCCTGGCAGATATGGACCGGCTGCTGGAGAGAGCGGTTGATGTTGACGGCATAAAGGTCCTGGCAGTCGAGGTAACACTGGATTCCGCCAAAACGCTTCGTGAGATCGGGGACAAGGTGCGGGACAAACTTGGCAGTGGTGTGGCGGTGCTCGGCGGTGTGCTCGGCGGCAAGGCGGCCCTGCTTGCCCTGGTCAGCAAGGACCTGACCGGGAAGATCAAGGCCGGAGATCTGGTCAGTAAAACCGCGGAGATGGTCGGCGGCAGGGGAGGGGGACGCCCGGACATGGCCCAGGCCGGCGGACCCATGGCTGACAAGTTGCCGGAGGCCATCAGGAGTGTGCCGCAGGTCGTGCAGAACCTGATATAGGTTTTTTCAAGGACAGGAGAACATATGCAGCGTCGTCCGGAGCATGATCGAATAGTCATTACAGGCGTGGGGCTTGCCGCCCCCAATGCCTCCAGCCTGCCGGATTTCAGGGAAAAGCTGCTGGCCGGCACCAGCGAGATCACGACCATTGACCTGAGGTACATGGACAGTGCTCCGGCCGGAATCTGTACCTTTGCCGAAACCAGGTACCGGAAAAAAAAGGAAAACAAGCGGGGCACCCGGGCCGGATGTATCGGCGTGTATTGCGCCAACGAGGCCCTGCTGGACGCGGGTATAGACTTTTCCCGCTATGACAGGAAGCGGACCGGTGTGTACACGGGATTGACCGAACACGGGACAGTGGAGACTGAAAACGAAGTCTACAGTATAAGCAGGTATGACTATAATGTCGATTACTGGACCCATCATCACAATCCGCGCACGGTTTTAAACAACCCGGCCGGAGAGATTACCATGAACCTGGGCATCACCGGCCCGCATTATTCGATCGGCGCTGCCTGCGCGGCCGGGAATGCCGCCCTGATCCAGGGAACCCAGATGCTGCGCCTTGGCGAGGTCGACCTTGCCCTTTGCGGGGGAATCTCGGAATGTGTTGACTCCTTCGGTATCTTCGCAAGCTTCCGGGCCCAGGGGGCCCTGGCCCGGCACCCTGATCCGATCAGGGCGAGCCGTCCTTTTGATGCGGCACGAAACGGTATCGTCATCTCCGAGGGAGGCTGTATCTTTACCCTTGAGCGGCTGGACGCGGCCCTTGAGAGAGGGGCTGAAATTTACGGTGAGATTACCGGCTATGCCATGAACTCGGATGCCCGTGATTTTGTCCTCCCCTATGGTGAGCGGCAGGCCGAGTGCATGGAACTTGCCCTGCAGCGGGCCGGTTTGTCGCCGCAGGACATCACCATTGTCAATACCCATGCGACCGGGACAAAACAGGGAGATATCGAAGAGTGCAAGGCGATCCGAAAGGTTTTTGCAGATTGTCCAACTACATGGATTAACAATACAAAATCGAATATCGGCCATGCCATGGGCGCGGCCGGGGTCCTTGAGCTGGCCGGAAACCTGCCTTCCTTTGTTGACAATCAGGTGCATCCGACTATAAACTTGGAAAAGCTGGATGAGGCATGTAAATTGGATGGTCTGGTGGCAAATACACCGAAACAACTTGACAAGGTCGATACAATTTTGAATAACTCCTTCGGCATGGTCGGTATTAATTCCGCTGTTATCGTTGCGCGGTATGATGAAAACAGTCTCTGAAGGGACTGTTCTGCAGCAATGGACGGAAACAGCTGAAAATAATTTGAAGTATTACCATTATTAAATCGAAGAGAACAGAGCACAGAGGACGGCATGACGCGGGATGAAATTAAAAACGTGATTTTGGAAATCATTGAAGATATTGACGAGGACGCTGAGTTTGACAACCTGAATCCGGATGAACCGCTTCGGGACCAGCTGGACCTGGATTCCATGGATTTCCTGGATATAGTGATGGAGCTGCGCAAGCGCTACAAGCTCCAGATACCCGAAGAGGAGTACCCGGACCTGGCAACCCTGACCAGCTGCGTGAATTACCTGGAACCAAAACTGCAGGATTTCTGATACGTTGTAACTGTACGGATTCGCATACAATCATTTTTCATAAAAGAAACAGGACAGTCCCGTCACACCATTTTTTTCCACTCCTCTCTCAAGCAATGGATAACTTCAGCCCATGGCTGAGTATCACCTCATAATTATCGGCAGCGGCCTTTCCGGTATTGCTGCCGGCATCCGGGCGGCGAGGTTCGGCCGCAGGGTGCTGATTCTTGAACAGCACCGGCGTCCGGGTGGTCTCAATTCCTTTTATTTTCGCCAGGGCCACCTGCTTGAGACAGGTCTGCACGCCATGACGAACTATGCCCCGCCCGGGGTAAAGCATGCCCCGCTGAACCGCCTTTTCCGGCAGCTCAAACTTTCCAGGAAAAATTTTGTTACCCGCCAGCAGCTCTGCTCCGAGATTATTTTTCCGGAGCACTCGCTCTGTTTTTCCAATGACCTGTCTCTTTTGACGGATGAAATTGCCGGTATGTTTCCGGACTCTGTTGACAGCTTTGTCCGCCTGGTGGAGGAGGTGCGGAAATATGATCCGTTTGTTGCCGCTCACCGGCGCTCAGCCCGTGAGTTTCTCTCCCGTATCCTGAACAACAGGAAACTGGAGGATATGCTTCTACTGCCGCTCATGGTATACGGCAACAGTGAAGAGTTTGATATGGACCTGGGCCAGTTTGTCATCATGTTCCAGGC
>JAJRVA010000113.1 GCA_024277485.1 Deltaproteobacteria bacterium
TCAGGGAAATGGGTTCCGGCACGGACCTGCTCTCCCCCCGGATGTGGAAGACCCTTATCCAGCCCAACCTGACCAGGGTCTTTGACGCCATCTCCATCCCTTCGGTCAACCATATCTGCGGCTCGACCGATATGATTATCGAGATGATGCACGAGTGCGGCGCCGATGCCTTAAGCGTTGACCAGAAAAACGATATTGTCGCAACCAGGGAAAAGCTGGGCAGTGATGTGCTCATCCTTGGCAACTTTGACCCGTATGGAACCCTGACCACTCTGGAAGATACCGGTGAAGTGAAAAAGGTCATAAAAAAATGCATAGACGACGGGGTCGACTCCGTCTGGCCGGGATGTGATATCTGGCCGGATGTCAGAAAAGAAAACATGGAAACCTATGTTCAGACTGTACAGGAATATGGCCGGAAACCCTCACCGGCAGTACAACGAATCTAAAGGAGAGAAAACATGCCGACAAAAGAAGAAATCCTGGAAGAGTTGAAAGAGGCTGTCATCGAGTATGAAGAAGACGACTGCAGGGATGCTGCCCAGAAGGTTCTGGACAATCCGGACGTGATAACCCCCATGGAAGGAGTGCTGGACGGTCTTGCCGCCGGCATGGAGAAAGTGGGCGAGCTCTTTGATTCCCATGAGTACTTTGTCCCCGAGGTATTGATGTGCGCCGATGCCCTGTATGCCGGGCTTGATGTCCTCAGGCCGCATATCACGGTAAAGGAAAAAGGGCCGCGCGCCTCGGTCGTCCTGGGCAGTGTGCAGGGCGATGTCCATGATATCGGCAAAAACCTGGTCAAGATGATGTTTGACATCGCCGGCTGGGAGGTGCATGACCTGGGCCGTGACGTGCCCCTCGAGGAGTTCGTCGAAAAACAGCTCAGTACCGGTTCCGATGTCCTGGCCATGTCCGCCATGATGACCACCACCATGCTGGGCATGAAAAAGGTTATCGCCATGGTGAAGGAAAAGAACCCGGACTGCCTGATCATGCTGGGTGGCGCACCGCTGACCCGGGACGTGGCCAACCTGTTCGGGGCTGACGGCTATGCCGAATCGGCAGGCAATGCCGTGTCCGAGGGCATCAAGATGATCAGTAATCTGAGAAAATATGAAAAAGGTGAGGTTGAGTAGCGCCGGTACCGGCCCCGGTAAAGAACCGTAACCGTTCATGAGGGGCAGGAACTGGCACTAACCGCCAGGCAGTATTCACCCATAGCAAGCGGTCGCAGGGACATTCTGCGGAGCGCAACATGCAAAAGCGTCGGGATTTCCTCGACGATGTGGGAACCACGTGCGTGGTGAGCGATATGGTCTGGCTGACACAGGAGTATTTTCCATAAGGAGCAGAAATACATGGATGACAATAAGGCCATGGTCATTTTCCAGCCTTCCGGGCGCCGGGGCGAGGTGCGGAAAGGCATTAACATAATAGAGGCTTCACGGCTGTTAGGGGTGGACATCGAGGCCCTGTGCGGCGAAAAAAAGGTCTGCGGAAAATGCGTCGTGCGCATCGAAGAAGGCCATTTTGAAAAGTATAACATTCAGTCCGGCGCCGACCATGTCAGCCCGTGGCAGGAGGAAGAGGCAAAGTTCATCAACGAGGAACGGAGGGAAAAAGGGTTCCGCCTGGCATGTGTTGCAAAAATACAGGACGACATTCTTGTCTTTGTGCCTGAAGAGTCCAGGGCCGGAAAACAGATCGTCAGCAAGGCGGCCCGCGATATCAGGATTGACCACGATCCGGCGGTACGGGTGTATACGGTCCAGCTTGAAAAACCCTCCTTTGAGGACAAAACCGGTGATTTTGAACGGCTGTGCAACGGGCTTGAGCGGGAATACGGCCTGACAGGCCTCACCATTGACATCGTTGCCCTTCGCAAACTGCCGTCTGTCCTGCGGGAAGGAAACTGGCTTGTAACCGTCAGTGTCTGGAACGGCAGGGAAATTATCCGCACCCGCCCGGGCGGCCATGAGTGCGCCTACGGGATTGCCATTGATGTCGGCACCACCACCTGCGCCGCCTATCTCTGCAACATGCAGACCATGGAGGTCCTTGCCACGGCCTCGCTGATGAATCCGCAGTGTAAATACGGTGAAGATGTCATGGCCAGGATCACCTTCCACATGACAACGCCGGACGGCCTGCAGAGGATGAGCGACGATATCATTGAAGGCATCAACGAGCTTATCGGCAAGGCCGTCGCTGCCACGCACCCTGAAAAGAAAAAGGTCAGGAAGAAAAAAGGTGAAGACGATCCTGATGAGTTTGTCGAGGTCATCGAGGAGGGTAAAACATATCTCCGTCTCAGCATGGAAGATATCGAGGACATCACCATCGGCTTTAACACCGCCATGCACCATATCCTGCTGGGCCTTAACCCGGAATACGTCGGCCTGGCGCCTTTCCCGCCGGTTATCCACCACAGCCTTGACATCAAGGCACGGGATCTCAAGATCAACATCAATGACTCCTCCTACATCTTTGCCCTGCCCAATGAGGCCGGTTTTGTGGGCGGAGACAATGTCGGCGTACTCATTGCCGAGGAGCCCTATAAACATGATGAGGTCCAGCTGATTATCGACATCGGCACCAACGGCGAACTGGTCCTGGGCAACAGGCACAAACTTGTTTCTTCATCGTGTGCCACCGGCCCGGCCATGGAAGGCGCCCAGTTGGCCTTTGGCATGCGTGCCGCGCCGGGGGCCATCGAGAGAATCGAGATAGATCCGGTGACGCATGATGTCGACTACAAGGTCATCGGCCGCGAGGCGACCCGGAAATTCTCCAAACCCGAGGAAATGAAAGCCAAGGGCATCTGCGGTTCAGGAATTCTCGATGTCCTGGCTGAGCTCTACAGTTCAGGCGTAATTACCAAGACCGGTGTGTTCAACAAAAAAGCGCTGAAAAACAATCCCCGCTTCCGCAAGAATCCGGACACCAGGCAGCCCGAATTTGTGCTGGCCTGGAAGGAAGAGTCCAGCATCGGCAAGGATATTGTCATCACCCAGAAGGATGTCCGCCAGATTCAATTGGCCAAGGGCGCCCTGTACGCGGGATGCAAGCTGATGATGAAACGGATGGGCATTGAAAAGGTGGACAAGGTGAAGATCGCCGGCGCCTTCGGAACCCATGTTGATCGTACCAAGGCCCTGGTCATGGGACTCTTCCCGGACTGCAAGGTGGAGAATATCTTCGGGGTCGGCAATGCCGCCGGCGACGGCTGCCGGGCCGCGCTTCTGAATGTCCGGAAGCGTGCCGAGGCCAACTGGTGCTCCAGGAATGTTGAATACCTGGAGCTGACCGTGGAACCTACATTTGAGCAGGACTTCATGGAGGCCATGCAGCTGCCGCACATGAATGACGAATTTCCACACCTTGAAGGCGTTGTGCCTGACTATGTTCTGAACCAAGGCCCGAAAGGCCCGGTAATTCCAGATAAAAAAGAATGAATTCAGTGTGTTTCGGGAGGAACAGACCAGGGGAACCATGCAGGAAAAAGTAACTGTTTCCGTAAGCCCGGGGATCTGCGGATTTACCTGCCGGGTAACTGCCAGCCGCACCTCAAAAAAAACTGCGGCCATCGAGATCATCGGCTCGGAGTGCGAGATGATCAACGAACTTGCCGCACACCTCCGGGAACTGACCATGCAGGATCTTTTTCAGCCGCATACCGTCAATCCCGTTTTCATCTGTACGGAACAGGCCAGCTGCCATCTCTGCTGCCCGGTTCCCATTGCCGTCATCAAGGTGGCAGAGGTAGCGCTGGAACTGGCACTGCCGCAGGACGTCCAGATTCGTTTTGAGTAACCACGAGAGACAGTTATGGCTGGTACAAAGAAAAAAATCATCGCCTTTTCGAAACCGGACAAGGACCAAAAAACCTCCTTCCGAAAAGAACTCTCTCTTCCGGATGATCTTCTGCAGCGTCTTTCCGATAAGGGGAAGGAGTATGGTATCGAAACCATCATGCCTTTCGGGGTGGAAAAATTCGAGCTTGGCGAATGGGTGGGGCTCAAATGCCGATACGGCTGTTCCCTGTACGGGACCAACTGGTCATGCCCCCCGGCTACCCCGGAGCTTTCCAGAGTCCGGGCGATTCTGGCCGAATATTCCACTGCTCTCCTCCTGGTCGGCTCCCGCAAAACAACTCATTTTTACCGCAACAACAACAAAAAGAGAAGCGAACAGGTCCGTTACTGGAAGGGGACTGTCAGCCTGGAGAGGCAGCTTTTTCTTGAAGGATACGATAAGGCCTTCAGCCTGGTGTCCGGAGCCTGTTCGCTGTGCAGGGAATGTGCTTATCCCGATGCCTGCCGTTTTCCGACAGAAAAGAGACCGACTATTGAGTCCCTGTCCATTGATGTCATCGGGACCCTCAAAAACCTGGGGATAAACACCAGGGTGGCCAAAGATCCAAACGAACTGTTTAAATATTATGCCGTGATCCTTCTGGTTTGATGGCAGAACATACAAAAGAAGCCTGAAACAATACAGAGGAAGCAGAAAGCCGTTTGCGCGTAAACTGAAACCTTTCATCATGAAAAGGGGGTGATTGCCGGCAAAAAAACCAGTCAGAAACCTTGTTTTTACAAAAATGACAAAACAGGAGATTTTCAATGGCGAAACAAAAATTTATCGATGCAGTAAGAGGAAAAAGGACGGAGACTGCGCCCTGGGTGCCCTATGCAGGCGTCCACTGCGCATTTCTCATCAATGAGCCGGCTGACAAGTACCTGCAGGATCCCGCTACCCTGGCCAGGGGGCTTGTTGAAACCGCAAAAAAATACAAGGCCGATGGGATACCGCTGGTCTTCGACCTCTCCATTGAAGCGCATGCGCTGGGATGTGAACTCAAATGGTGGCCGGACAATGTTCCGTCAGTAACCACGCATCCCTGCTCAGACAAGACTCCTGAAGAGGCCGGCCTCACCATGCCGACCAGGGAATCCGGCCGCTGGCCCACTATTTTCGAGGCTGCCAGGATCGCAAAACCGCAACTCGATGAACTTGACTGCGCCCTGATCGGCGGGCTCTGCGGTCCCCTGACCCTGGCTTCTCACCTGGCCGGTGTGCGCATCTTCACCGATGTCTACAAAAACAAGGACTTTGCCCAGGCTGTCTGTGAGTTCGCCGGCAGGGTCGGGGCTGTCTCCGCCGGCTTTTACGCGGAGATGGGATGCGAGGTCATTGCCATCATCGACCCGGTTGCCTCCCAGATCAAGTCAGAGACCTTCAAGGAATTTGTCAGCCCCAATGTAACGGATGCGATCCGGACCATCAATGATGCGGGCTGCACCTCCGACTTCTTCATCTGCGGCGACGCCACCAAGGTGCTCAAAGATGTATGCGAACTGAATACGCACGGCTTTGCCATTGATGAACAGCTCAACATGAATTTTGTCCGCGACCTGGCCAGGGAGCATGGCAAGGGATTCGGCGGCAACCTGAAGCTGACCCTGGCCCTGAGCCTGGGGCTGCTGTCACCAAGGGAGGATGCCATTGTCAGCCTGTCGGCAGGCGGCCACGTCGGCTATACTTTCGCCCCTGGCTGAGACATGCCCTATGATGTTCCGGCGGAACATTTAGCGCAGGTCCTCGAAGCAAAGGAATGGTATGAGACCTATTACGCCAAGTATCCAGAGTCTTGGTAAAATTTAACGAGGAGGATACTATAATGGCTGAAAAAATAAGAATTGACGTGTTGACCCTGGACAGCGTTCAGTGTGCTGCCTGCGGCTACATGATGGAATCCATTGCAGCCCTGCCTGAAGAGGTACAGGGAATGATCGAGTATTCTGAATGGTCGATCAAGAACAAGGAAGGAATCGGTAAATTCATGGAACTGAAGGGAAAGGTCCTTCCCACCATCTGCATAGAGGGAGATTGCGTGTTTGAGAGTATCATTCCGCAATATGAGGAACTCATCGATGAGATGGTGAAACGCGCCCCCACAGAGACCATACGGGAGACTCTGGGTTCCTTGCGTGAAAAAGGATTTGACTTCAGCAAGATTCAGCAGAATCTTGAGAAAGCCGGCGCCGGGCAGAAAACGAAGGCAGGTTGAATCCTTATCGCCTTCGGGTTTGACTGGAAACCGGCGTCTGCAGGTTTCCAGTCCTTCTTTTTTCACCTGAATCAGGAGCAGGAAAAATCAGGCACAAATGAACAACACCACGACCGTTCTACTCATTACGGGTTTTTTAGGCAGCGGCAAGACCACCTTTTTGAACCGGATCATTGATCACTTTCCCCGGGACCGGAAACTCACCATCCTGATGAACGAGTTCGGTGAAATAGGTGTTGACGGGACCCTGGTGGAAGGTGATGATATCGATATGATGGAGATAAGCCGGGGTTCCATCTTCTGTGTCTGCGTCAAGACTGATTTTATCAAGGGACTGTACGAGTTGAATTCCACCATCCGGCCGGATGTCCTGATCATCGAATCCACCGGGGTGGCCAACCCGTCTGATCTGAAACGGGACCTCAAGCTGCCGATTTTCAATAACCGTTTTGACTTTGCCGAACAGTTCTGTATCATTGATGCAGCCCACTTCCTGGAAGCGTACGACACCTTTGCCTCGGTTGAAAAACAGCTGGAAACATCCACCGTGTTCATCATCAACAAGACCGACCTTGCCGGCAGGGAGCTGACCGCAAAGGTGAAACAGGTTGTCCGGGAAAACCACCCTGATCCCCGGTTTTTTGAAACCACCTTTGCCGACATCCCGCTGGAAACCTTTCCCTACCTTGCCGGAAAAGATACTGGCGGCAAGGAGAGTGGCCGGCCGGAGGCATCCCCTGTATCACCCCTGTCGGCAGAGGAACTCGATGCATTCATTGATGATCTTCTGGACCAGCCGGATCTCGAAACAACCCCGCCTGACCAGCTGGTCTCAATAACCTATACATGGCACGGGGATGACCTTGCAGAGATTGAAAAAATGGTTAAAGAACTCCCCCCTGACGTGATCCGCGCCAAGGGATTTGTACGTGAAAAGGGAAAGGTCCACCTGTTCAGCTATGTCATGGGCGACTGGTCCATTGAACCATCCCCCAGGGATGCGGCGGACATCAAGCACCTGAACATGGTGGTTTTTATCGGGGGACTTGACGCCATGGACACCATCGCCAAGGCCGTTGCCACCGGAAAATGGTCTGCCGGCAATGTTCTCCAGCCCATGGACCGGCATGTGAAATAATGAGACAGGGTCTTGTTTTTTTGATTTCATGGCCCATTGTCGGATCCAGGTTAATCAGAAAAACATCAAACCTTTTTATTTCCATTCCCACTCATCCTCATCCCACTGCGTTGCCACGGATTCCAATAAACTGTCATCCCCTTTTCCGGCCATTGCCATGAATGCCTGTTCCCAGTTTTTCCGGACACGGGCGCTTGACCTGATGACGAGTTCCCGGTTACGGACTTAGAGTTCCACCTCTCCATTGAAGCCACATTGTTCGAGATCCGGCTTGGGGATCCTGAGACCCTGAGAGTTGCCTATTTGAATTATTGAAGCTTTCATCCTTACCATCCCTCCATCATTGAGCTTATTTACATTGTAATTACATGGGGCTGATACTGTCAATATTATATACAGCCGCCACAACGAGTCTGGCACAAGCCTGATTCGGGACAAGCAAAAATCATCCTTTGGACGATAATCTGAACAGACAAATACTGTTATTGTAGATTTGAGTTTCCTTTGAGGGTAAAATAACAGGCAACAGGATGAACGATCTGCCTGTGTATTCATCATCATGAAATCGAGACGGGTGCTATCCGTATGAGGGATGCTGAAAAAACCATGAAAACAGCGGATGACCGGAGGGATAAGAGATGAGTGCCGCAGGTTTCACGTATTCCCACCGTGAGGCGCAGGTCTTTACCAATGAAATAATGGCCCGGTCCGGCCAGCCCCTTACCTCCTGCTACCAGTGCAAACGGTGTGCCGCCGGATGTCCGGTTGCCGGGCAGACCGGCATGGTGACACCCAACAGGCTGATCCGGATGGTCATTCTTGGCGATATTGAACAGGCCCTGACCAACCAGTTGACCTGGAAATGTCTCTTCTGCCATACCTGCGGCACCCGCTGCCCCAATAACATAAAAACCGGCAGGATTGCCGACACCCTGAAGAAAATGGCCCTTGATGCCGGCCTTGACCCGCAGAATCCGGAATACAAAAACTTCCACAAGTCCTTTTTCAACCACAGCCTGCGCTGGGGCAGAATCAATGAGATAGGAATGATGGGGGAATATGAACTGCGTAATATCTGGGACACCCTGAAAAAGAGGAAGGTCAGAAAAATCATTTCCCACGTCAGGGGCAGGTCAAAATTTGCCTGGGAGATGTTTCGGCAGAACCGGCTGCATCTCTCTTTCCACTCGAGCAAGGGACGGGAAGAAATATCACGGCTGTACAAAAAATCAGCAGGCCGCAAATGGATTTAGCATATTACCCAGGCTGCTCACTCTACCAGTCGGCAAAACTCTATAATCACCAGACAACCCTGGTCTTTGAACGCCTTGGCCTCCACCTCCGTGAACTCGACGACTGGAGCTGCTGCGGCGCAACCTCGGCCGGCAAGATCAACGATTTCATGGCCGTGGCCCTGCCTGCAAGAAACCTGGGCATTGCCGAGGCAACCGGCCTGCGGGAAATGGTCATACCGTGCGCGGCCTGTTATTCCAGGACCAAGGTGGCCCAGAAGCAGCTCGAGGACAACCCCCTGCTGCGCAATGAGATCAATCTTGAACTTTCAAGGAAAACCTCCGGCCCCATCACGGTCTCTTCAACCCTGGATGTTTTGCGAAGAGAGGTCAAGAGCACCCGGTTTGCCTCAATTTCATTACGAAAACTCGACGGCATAGAGGCGGCCTGCTATTACGGCTGCATGCACACCAGGTTTCCCTATGACGTGGACGTGCATGACAATGTGGAGAGTCCGCAGGGAATGGAACAGGTGCTTGATGCCATCGGGGTGCCCGCTCTGGACTGGAACTTCAAAACTCTCTGCTGCGGCGCCTCTTCGGTTGTCTACAACACCGAAGGCGCCCTGGACCTGATGGCCAGGATAATGAAGGATGCCCTGGCCAGGGGCGCCAACTGCCTGGTCGTTACCTGTCCCATGTGCCAGATGAACATGGAATCCCAGCAGGAAAAATACTGCTTAAAGCATGGCATCGAGGAACGGTTGCCTGTTTATTTCATCACCGAGCTCCTGGGCATGGCCTTCGGCTTCAGCAGAGAGGAGATCCATCCGGGAGACGATGCGTCCGGGAATGGACTGGACTGGACTAAAATGTGCGGGGATTCCGTCTGAGATGGAAAACGGACCGCAGAAAATCGGCTCCGTCGCTGTCGTCGGCGCAGGCATCGGCGGCATGCAGGCTGCCCTGGACATGGCGAACAGCGGTTTCATGGTGCACCTGATCAGCCGGGACTCGTCCATCGGCGGCACCATGGCCATGTTAGACAAGACCTTTCCCACCGGCGACTGCGCCATGTGCATGCTTTCCCCCAAGATGGTGGACTGCAGCAGGCACCCGAACATCAAGATCCACACCATGGCGGAAGTGACCGAGGTGTCCGGAGTTGCCGGGAATTTCACCCTCAAAGTCAGTCGGCAGGCACGTTACGTTGATCCCCTCAAGTGCACCGGCTGCGGTATCTGTGAAAAAAAATGCCCCAAAACCGTGCCAGGCGAATTTGACCAGGGCCTTGCCAGGCGCAAGGCCATCCACAGCCTCTTTGCCCAGGCTGTTCCCAATACAAGGGTTATTGATTCCGCCCACTGCCTGTATCTGCAGAAAGGCAGGTGTCGGGCCTGCGAAAAATACTGCGATGCCAGGGCCATCAATTTCGAGGATATCCCGAAGGAGTTTCATGTCAGGGCCGGGGCGATTGTACTCTGCCCGGGGCTGAATCCCTATGACCCGACCGTGCACCAGGAATTAGGCTATGGCCGCTGGCCCAATGTCGTTACCTCTCTGCAGTTTGAGCGGATTCTTTCCGCGTCCGGGCCGCACCGGGGCAAAATCACCCGGCTTTCAGACGACAGCCACCCGAAACGAATTGCCTGGATCCAGTGTGTCGGATCCCGCGACCCCCACAACGGCAACCCCTGGTGTTCATCGGTCTGCTGCATGTACGCGACCAAGCAGGCCGTGATTGCCAGGGAGCATGACGCTGAAATCGAGTGCGCCATCTTTTATATTGAGGAGCGGACGTTCGGCAAGGACTTTGACAGGTACGCGGCCAGGGCAAAAAAACACAACAGGGTGCGCAGTGAACGGGCCATGATTTCCGCGGTTCTCGAAGAGGCGGACACGCGCGACCTGCTACTGCGGTATGTTGACCGGGACGGCCGCATGGTTGATGAAAAGTATGACATGGTTGTTCTCTCCATCGGCATGCAGCCGGGAAAAGATGCCCGTCAATTTGCCGGAATTTTTGATATCAGAACAGACCACCACGGTTTTGCCGCTACATCCCGCCTGGCCCCGGTGGAAACCAGCAGGCCCGGCATCTTCGTGGCCGGGACGTTTCAGGGCCCCAAGGATATCCCGGAGACCGTTGTCCAGGGCAGCGCGGCAGCGGCCGGGGCCATGGCCATCCTGTGTGAAAGCAGGGGCAGTGAAGTCGTGGACATCTCCCTGCCGCCGGAAAAAGATATCGACGCGGAACAGGCGAAAATCGGGGTCATAGTCTGCCATTGCGGAACCAACATTTCCCAGACTGTTGATGTTGAAAAAGTGGCTGAACATGCCGGCAGGCTGCCTGCCGTTGCCCATGCCGAGACAATTCTTTACGCCTGCGCCCCAGACGGGCAGGAGAGGATCAGGAAGCTTATCCGCAAAAAAGGGTTGAACCGGGTTGTGGTCGCCTCCTGCACACCGCGAACCCATCAGTCTCTTTTCCAGGAGACCATCAGGGAGGCCGGGCTTAACAAGTATCTTTTTGAATTAGCCGATATCAGGGAACAGTGTTCCTGGTGCCATATGGGCCAGAATGAGGCGGCCACGGAAAAGGCGATCGATATCGTCAACATGAACATTGCCAAGGCAAGGCTTCTGCATTCAGTGCAGTCGGATTCGGTCCAGGTTACCCCCGCGGCCATGATCATCGGGGGAGGAATAGCCGGCATGACTGCGGCGCTTGCCCTCGCCGACCAGGGTTTTCAGGTCGATATCATTGAAAAGGAACCACGTCTTGGAGGTCTTGCCGCGGGAGTACTCCACTCCCTGGAAGGAGAAAACATACGGGATTTTGTCCGCCGGACCAACCTGCGGATCGACGACCACCCGGGGATTACGGTACACGTGGGGGTTGAAGTCAAAAAAACCGAAGGCTATGTCGGCAATTTCAGGTCAACACTGACCGATAACAGTATCATTGAGCATGGCGCCGTCATCGTGGCCAGCGGCGGCAGGGAATATATACCAACCGAGTACGGCTACGGCGCCTCGGACAGGGTCATCACCCAGAGACAGCTTGAACGGCTGCTGACCGAACATGAGGCGCAGGACAGCGACCGTTTTGTGATGATCCAGTGTGTCGGGTCCCGTGAAGAACCGGCCGATTACTGCTCCAGGATCTGCTGCCAGGATGCGATAAAAAACAGTATTGCCATCAAGAAGAAGGCAAAAGATGCCCAGGTGGTGATCCTCTACCGGGATATACGGACCTACGGACTCAGGGAGGATTATTACAGGGAGGCCAGGGAACTGGGTGTCCTTTTTGTCCGCTATGAGCGGGACAGCAAACCACAGGTAACTGATACGGGCCAGGGATTTACCATCCAGGTTTTTGACCGCATTTTTGAGCAGAATATCCAGTTAACTGCTGATTATGTCGTTCTTTCCACTGGACTCCGCCCCCAGCCCGACAGCGACAAGCTCGGGGAGATGTACAAGCTGACCAGGAATCAGGATGGCTTTTTTCTGGAAGCGCATGTTAAACTGCGGCCGGTTGATACCGCGACAGAGGGAATTTTTTTAGCCGGCCTGGCCCATGCCCCGAAAAATCTTGATGAGACCGTCAACCAGGCCATGGCCGCAGCGGGCCGTGCCGGTGTGCTGCTTTCCCATGACCGGCTTGAAGTATCCGGCATCATTGCCAGGCATGACCGGGACAAATGCATGTCATGCCTGGCCTGCTTCAGGGCCTGTCCATTCGGCTCCCCTTTTATTGATGAGGACGGCAAGGTGAGCCATAATGAAATCAAGTGCACCGGCTGCGGCATCTGCGCCGCCATCTGTCCTGCCGGTGCCTTTGATGTCAATACCTTTAAAGATGAGCAGATCAACGCCATGATCGATGCAGTTACGGAAAAAACACGGTAACACCATGGAGCAGAATGTGACGCGGAAAGGTGCGGCTGAAACCGTACCCGGACACCAACAGCATACAGGGGTTGAAAAAAAACCACGCGACATCCCCCGGGACTGGCAGGCCAACATTCTTGCCTTTGCCTGTCATTACTGTGCCTTTGCCGCCGCGGACCTGGCCGGAGTGATGCGGCTCAGCTATGCGCCCAATGTCAAGATCATCCGGCTGCCCTGTACAGGGAAACTCGATCATTCCTACGTGCTGCGGGCATTTGAAAGGGGTATCGACGGCGTCTTTGTGGCCGGCTGACTTGAGGGGCAATGCCATTTCCTGGAGGGAAATACCAATGCAAAAAAAAGGGTTGAACATCTCCGTACCCTTCTGGCCTCAGTCAATATCAGCCCTGAGCGGTTGGCCATGTATAACCTTTCCGCGGCAATGGGGCCCCGCTGGACGGAAATATGCACCGAGTTCACTGAAAAAATCAACCGGCTCGGGCCGTCTCCTGTCTGGCTCGCCAAAATGAAGAGCAAACGTGGTATCGGTAGGTAGAAGGTGGAAGGCTGAAGGTGAAAGGTGAAAGGTTCACACCATAAACAGGACATGAGGACGTATGATTGTTGGAGAGCAGAAACCCATTGAAGAAATCTGGGAATTGATCAGGGATCATAAAAAAGTCCTGGTGTTCGGCTGCAACACCTGTGTCGCCGTCTGTCACCAGGGCGGCACCAGGGAAGCCACCATTCTGGCCTCCCTGCTCAGGATCAAGGCAACCCAGGAACAGGTTCGCATGACCATAACCGACTCAGGAATCGAGAGGCAGTGCGAGCACGAATTTTTTACCTCGGCAGAAGATGATATCGCAGGGGCGGACGCGGTACTCAGCCTTGCCTGCGGTATCGGGGTTCAGTTCATGGCGGAAAAATATTCCAGGACCCCGGTGTATCCTGCGCTGAACACCACCTTTCTTGGCGCGGTGGACAGGCCCGGCCATTTTATTGAAAAATGCCAGGCCTGCGGAAACTGCGTGCTGGCTGCCACAGGCGGCATCTGCCCTGTAACCAGGTGCGCGAAACGGCTCCTGAACGGACCGTGCGGCGGCGCCTCCAAGGGAAAATGTGAGATTTCCAGAGACGTGGACTGTGTATGGCACATTATCATTGACCGGCTGGAGGCCCTGGGCAGGCTTGACGACTATGAAAAACTGTTTCCCTTTAAAGACTGGTCCTCTGACAGGGCGGGTGGCCTGCGGTCATTCAGCGTAGAGGGGATGGAAAAGTGACAACCAGAACAGGCAGCAGACTTGCACGAATCCTGCAGACAGGACAGCTGGCCGTAACCTCGGAATGCGGTCCTCCACGGGGAAGCGACCCCCAGGTAATTATCCGCAAGGGTGAGCTGCTCAGGGAGCACGTTGATGCGATCAACGTCACCGACAACCAGACATCGGTTACCCGGCTCTGCAGCCTGGCAGCCTGCATTCACCTGAAAAACATGGGGCTTGAACCGATCCTGCAGATGGTGACCCGGGACCGGAACAGGCTGGCCCTGCAGAGCGATATCCTGGGCGCGGCCTCCTTTGACATCAAGAATATTCTCTGCCTGTCAGGAGACCACCAGAGCTTCGGGGACTGCCCCCAGGGACAGAATGTCTTTGACCTCGACTCCATGCAGCTCCTGCAGACGGTCAGGATCATGCGGGATAAGGGAAAGTTTTTAAGCGGTGACGAGATTGTCCGTCCACCGGATATGTTTGTCGGGGCAGCTGCAAATCCCTTTGCCGATCCGTTCAAGATACGGGTGCCGCGCCTGGCCAAGAAAATCGCGGCCGGGGCTGAATTTATCCAGACCCAGTGTATATATAATCTCGACAAATTTGAAAGATGGATGCAGGGTGCCCGGGACCGCGGCCTGCACGAGCAGGTTGCCATCCTGGCCGGGATGACCCCTTTAAAATCCGTCGGCATGGCAAAATACATGAAAAACAGGGTCCCGGGAATGGATGTTCCTGATGAGGTAATCAAGCGGTTGTCCGGGGTTGCCAAAGAGAAACAGTCTGAGGAAGGCATAGCCATCTGCATCGAATCCATTGAACGCTTAAAACAGGTAGAGGGTGTGCGCGGCTTTCATATCATGGCAATCGAGTGGGAGGAGAAGGTGCCCGAGATCGTTGAACGGGCAGGTCTTTACCCCAGGCCGAAGCTTGACGGCGAAGAATAAATTTCTCCACTGATACCCAACCAGTAACATGACAGACAACACAAAAATGCTCATCGAGGTCATGTACAAGGCTGATTACTGCCTGCTCTGCTACTACATGGATGAGGCTGTCCGTGAGATCCTGCCTGAGTACAGTGAACAGGTGGAATACCGCAGGGTGGATTTCCTCAGGGGAGAAGGAAAAAAACGGTTCCTGGAACTTTCCGTCTCCCTGTTCGGCGAGGAGGGGGTCTATAAAAAAATGCGGATTGCCCCTATCCCGTCCCTCTTTATCAATGGAGAGCTTTTTTTCGATGCCATCCCGCCCAGGCACATGCTCATTGAGGCCATAGAAGAAGTATTAGCCGGCTGATGAACAACACACGGTGAATGAAATGAAAAGAGTCGTTGTGGATCTTTTGTTGTCCGATTTCAGGCAATGAGTGGCCTGTGTCTACATGGCAAAATCGGTAAAGGATTTACCGGATGACATACAGGAGCTGATCGAGATACGAGAGTGGGACATGCGCACTGTTGAGGGAAACAAACGGTTCCTTGAACTCAAGGCAAAATCACTGCCCTCCATAGCCCTTGAAGGAAGACTGACCTTTGAGTCCCTGATCCCGGAGCAGGAAAAACTGATTGCGGAAATCACCAGGCAGTGGCAGAAAAAAAACCAGCGTGCCAGCCCGATCCAGCGAAATAGCTGAAAAACGATTGACACGCTGGCATATTTTCCGTAAAATTGCCGACTATGTTTGCACGTGAGCTGAAAAAAATAGAATCATCGGCTTTTTTACTCGGCCCGAGAGGAACCGGCAAATCCACTTGGATTCGGGAGAACTATAAAGAGTGTGCTGTAGTTTACGATCTTTTGAATACATCCGAGCTGATCCGTCTCAGCCGCGATCCTTCTCTGCTCTACCGGGAAACCGCCCATTTGCCGCCCGGATCATGGGTTGTTATTGATGAAATTCAAAAAATTCCAACCCTGCTCAACGAGGTGCACCGGCTCATTGAAGAGAAAAAAACCAGATTCATTTTATCCGGATCCAGCGCTCGAAAACTCAGAGAATCCGGGGTCAACCTGCTGGCCGGCAGGGCTTTGACGTACAACCTTTTCCCGCTGGTGTCCAGGGAAGTTAACTTTGAGTTAGACCTGGAGCAACGGATCCCCTTCGGCATGTTGCCGGGTTCTTTTTTATCCGCAAAGCCCGGAAAATATCTGCAGGCCTATGCGGAAACCTATCTGAAAGAAGAGATCAGGGAGGAGGCCCTTACCAGAAATTTTGGAAATTTTGCCCGCTTTCTTGAGATTGCAGCTCGTCAAAACGGGCAGCTCACCAATACCGCTGCAATAGCTCGCGATGCAGAGATAGCAAGGCAGACGGTTCAGGGATATTTTGAAATTTTAATTGATACCCTGATCGGTTTTTGGCTTCACCCCTGGAAATTGAAAAGAACGACCAAACAGGTCAGTCATCCCAAGTTTTACTTTTTTGATGCCGGCGTGGTCAGGGCGCTGTCCGGTCGTCTGCCGTATCCCGCAACACCCGAGGAAGCAGGCCCTCTGTTCGAATGTTTTATCTTAAATGAGATGCGCGCTTTTCTCCATTATACGGAGCTGGACTATCCTCTGTATTTCTGGAGAAGCCAAAGCGGTGTTGAAGTGGACGTCCTGCTGGAAACGACAAAGGGGTATATTGCCGTCGAACTGAAGAACGGGACCAGGTGGGACAAGAGGTTCAACCGGGGCATGCATCGCCTGGCCGGGGAACTGGGAGATAAAATGGTTTCCTGTTTCGGAGTGTATATGGGCGAAAGACAACTCACCCTCGACAATGTCACGGTCTTTCCGGCACTTGATTTTTTACGACGCTTGTGGAGCGGAGAAATTATCGAAATATAAAATTACCGGTTCCGTTACTCACATTTTTCCCTGCTTCCAGAGACTAAACGTCGTGACATCCTGATTGCTCAATTTGAACAAGTTATTGAAACACGGGGATGGTCGTCGGGATGGGGTCGGGATGGTGTCAGGGGTCGGGATGGTGTCAAATCTTTACGGGCTGTTGCCCAAACAAATAACATACGTTGGCAAAAACATCAATTTTACGACATAAATTACTGGTAACATATTGAAATTATTTGTAATTTATGTTAAATTGCCTCATCAAAACAACAGGAGA
>JAJRVA010000114.1 GCA_024277485.1 Deltaproteobacteria bacterium
GACTTCCGTCACGCGGGCGAATTGTGCCGCTGATGAAATCATCCGTCGGAAACTCCGGGTCAGCCCTGTAGATCCGGACGCTGTAACTGCCAATGCTTCTCGGCTCAAGGTCTCCCTCGGCAACAACAACCATCTGGCCGGTTGGCAACCTGTGCTGAATGACAAGGCGACCCGACCGCTCTGGTTCAGATCCATACGCTGAATGAACCATACATGAAAAAGCAGCTAAGAATATCACTGTTTTTTTCATATCACTCCCTTCCTCCCGTTATTTTATCTCTTCTTCTGTTGAGGAAATAAACCGGGAGACTTGCAATCAAAAGCATAGCCCACTGGTACATAGGCACAAAAGCAAAAACAAGGGCACTCTGGGCATCAGGACGAATATACATCGCATCAACAAATGCCCAGATACGCAGCGAGCTTCATCTTCCTTTCAGCACCCTTGACAGGTTTCTTTTATAATACAAACAATGAACAGAATACCTTTGCTGACATCTAACCATATTTGTATGAAAATGAGAATGATTTTTATTAACTGGCGAACAAAAAACAGGGGACAAGATACTGTTTTAAAGAAACAGGATATATTTTTTTCCTCACCAAACGTAAAAAAAATATCATGTCCCCGGTTTTTTGTTCATACCGTTGACAAAGGCGGTTATGTCGCTTACTTGTAATTGGCACTTGGGGGCGTGCTTTTTTTCATGTATTGAGCTGGAAAACAGTTGCACTCTGCATGGCGGAATAACCGGATCCAGAAAAATTCTTATTGATGGCACCCCGCATCCATGTTATCTCGACAACCCTGATAAATGGCACGACGAGTTACTGCAGTTTCTTGCGGGCATGCCCTGAGAATTCACCTCTAACCCTGTGCGGACTGAATGGGAAAAACATTAATAATCGCTGAAAAACCAAGTGTTGCAGCTGACATAGTAAAGGCACTGCCCGGCACCTTCAAAAGAACGAAAACCCACTACGAAGGTGACGAGTATATAGTATCCTACGCGCTCGGCCACCTTGTCTCCATCGCCTATCCCGAGGAGATTGATCCCAGGTTCCAGAAATGGAGTCTGAGCAACCTGCCGATCCTGCCGGATACCTTTCCGCTCACGGTCCTGCCGTCCACCAAGACCCAGTACAACGCGCTGAGCAAGCTCATCCGGCGGCGTGATGTCTCCGTCATTGTCAATGGCTGTGATGCAGGCCGCGAGGGAGAGCTTATCTTTAAATACATCCTCAGGCTTGCCTCCACTAGGTCGGTTGAAGGAAAGACCATCAAGCGCCTGTGGCTCCAGTCCATGACCATGGACGCCATCCGGGCCGGGTTGCAGCATCTGCGCGACAACAGCGAGATGCTGCCCCTGGAGGACACCGCGCTGTGCCGGTCCCAGTCCGACTGGCTGATCGGCATCAATGCCACCCGGGCCCTGACAGCGTATAATTCACGTTTCGGGGGATTCCGGAAAACGCCGTGCGGCCGTGTCCAGACCCCTACCCTGTCGCTCATTGTCAAGCGCGAGGAGGAACGGCGCAACTTCAGGCCCGAAACCTACTGGTAACTGCACGCCACCTTTGGCTGCGATGACATCCGGTATGAAGGAACATTGATTGATCCCGGTTTCAAAAAAGTCCCGGCAAGGCCCCATGCAAGGAAAGACCGCATCTGGGACAGGGACAGGGCCGGGCATATTGCCACCCTGTGCACCGGGAAAAAAGCAGACGTTACCGAAACAAGCAAAAAATCCTCCCAGGGATGTCCCCTGCTGTACGACCTGACATCTCTGCAGCGTGAGGCCAACAGCAGGTTCGGTTTTTCCGCCAAGAATACGCTTTCAATCGCCCAGGCCCTCTACGAGCGGCACAAGCTGATAACCTACCCCAGGACTGACAGCAAGCACCTGCCGGGCGATTACCTGCCCACGGTAAAGAAAGTGTTTGCACGCCAGAAGGCGTGGCGGTTCGGCAGGTTTGCCGAAGAGGCCCTGGAAAAAAAGTATGTGCGCCGCAACCCCAAGATTTTCAACGATAAAAAGGTAAGCGACCATTTTGCCATCATCCCCACCACCGGACTACCGGCCAACCTGTCCGAGGCTGAGCTGAAAATCTACCAGATGATTCTGCAGCGTTTTTTAGCCATCTTTTTCCCTGCTGCGGAATACTTGAATACCAGAAGGCTCAGCGTGGTGGAAGGCGAGACCTTTCTGACCGAAGGGAAAATCCTGGTCAAGCCGGGCTGGAAGGCTGTCTACGGGACAAGCAGCGGGACGGCTGACAATGAACTGCAGGCCCTGCCGGAAAAGGGCCAGGTAATGTGTGAAAAAATTGACCGGGAAGAACTGCAGACCAAGCCTCCGCCGGTCTATAACGAGGCAAGCCTGCTTTCCGCCATGGAACACTCCGGCAAGCTGATTGACGACGAAGAGCTTGCCGAGGCCATGAAGGAACGCGGCCTGGGCACTCCGGCCACCAGGGCGGCCATTATTGAAAAGCTGATCAATGAAAAGTACATTGTCCGGGAACACCGGGACCTCATCCCCACGGGCAAGGCCTTTGAGCTGATTGCACTCCTGGAGGCCATGCAGATTGATGTCCTGGCCTCGCCTGAACTGACCGGTGAATGGGAATACAAGCTGAACCAGATCCTCAAGGGCGGCATGACCGGGGACCAGTTCATGGCGGAAATCAGGAAGATGACCAGCTTTATTGTTGAAAAAATAAAAGGGTTAAACGAGGAGGAAACTGACACTCCCGAGGCCCCGTTTTCACCGGTCAACGGTATCAGGATCTTTGAAAACGCGACCTCGTACGTATCGGAAGACGAAAAGGTCCGCATCCGCAAGATCCTCGGCGGCCGAGTCATGCAGCCCGAGGAGGTTGCCGCGCTCTTCAGGGGGGAAACCATAGGCCCGTTTGGTGATTTCCGCTCCAAGCAGGGCAAACCCTTTACCGCCACCATTACCCTGACCAGGGACAAGGTGGAGTTTATCTTTCCAGACTCCAACGGACAGCTGGATACCGAGGAAATAAAGAAGTCGGAACCGCTCGGCATCTCACCTGTAGACCAGACGCCTGTTTTTGAAACACCTGCCGCGTTCATGTCCGAATCAGCGCTCAACGATGACCGGGAAAATGGGCTGCGCATCAGCAAGATGATCCTGGGCCGGCGTATTGACCGGGACCACATACAGCAGCTCCTTGAGAAGGGCAAGACAGAGCTTATAACCGGGTTTATCTCCAGGAAAAAGAAACCCTTTGACGCTTACCTGCTCCTGGATGAGCAGGGAAAAATCACCTTTGAATTTCCACCGAGGAAGAAAAGAGGCAAAGGGCGGCAAAAGACGACTGCCTGAATGACGGGAAACCAGCCATGCGAAAACTGAGAGAACAACATCAAGATAAAAGCGGCCTGGAACTGGCCCGGCTCTGTGCCGAAACCGGACTTGACTACAAGGCTGAAGACCTGGTCGTGCTTGATGTGCAGGGCCTGACCTCCTTTGCTGATTTTTTTGTCATCATGAGCGGCCGGTCGACCCGGCACGTCCAGGGCCTGGCCGACAAGATTGAAAGTGAGCTGCGCTCAAAGAGAATCTCCAGCAAAAACTGCGAAGGACTCCGGGAGGGCCACTGGGTGCTCCTTGATTATGATGATGTTATCGTGCATATCTTTTACAAGGAGACCCGGGCGTTCTATGACCTGGACGGGCTCTGGCACGATGCGCCGAGGGTCAGTTGAAGTTTATAAAGTTGAAAGTTTATAAAGTTGAAAGTTCGTAAAGTTGAAAGTTTCCTGTGAACAGAAAAACTCTTCTTTTAGCCATTCTTGACGGGTGGGGATACCGTGAACCCTCCACTTCCAATGCCGTCACTGTTGCCCATACTCCCAACATGGACCGCTGGATGGCCGAGTATCCCTTTACCACACTCACTGCCCATAACGGCATGGTCGGACTGCCCGAGGGGCAGATGGGAAACTCCGAAGTCGGGCACCTGAATATCGGCGCCGGCAGGATCGTCTACCAGGACTTTACCCGGATCAACAGGGCAATCGAGTCCGGAGAATTCTTTTCTAATCCCGCCCTCTGCGACATGATGAAGACGGTGCAAGAAAGGGACAGCAGCCTCCATCTTTTCGGGCTGGTATCCGACGGCGGCGTCCACTCCCACATTGAACACCTGCAGGCCCTGCTGAAGATGGGCGCGGATATGGGACTGCGGAAGGTCCGTGTCCACTGCTTCATGGACGGCCGCGACACCCCGCCTAAGAGCGGCGCCGGCTACATGAAAGAGCTTGTCCGGGCAATGCGGGAAATCGGCTGCGGACAGGTGGCGACCATCAGCGGCCGCTACTTTGCCATGGACAGGGACACCCGCTGGGACAGGGTGGAAAAGGCCTGGCAGGCGCTGGTTTCCGGCCGGGGAGTCGCGGCCGATGACCCGGTGCAGGCAGTTGAGGATGCGTACCAGCGGGGTGAGACCGACGAGTTTATCCAGCCGGTTGTCCTGCAGGAGAATGGCGCACCCGTAAGCGTGGTGTCGGATAATGACGGAATCATCTTTTTCAACTTCAGGGCTGACCGGGCCAGGGAACTGTGCCGGGCCTTTATTGAAAACAACTTTTCCGGCTTCAGCGTGGCTGACCGTCCTGCAATCGCCGGCCTGGTCACCATGACCGAGTACGAGAGTGATTTCGGCCTGCCGGCGGCCTTCCCGCCCCTGTCCCTGCACAATATCCTGGGTGAGGTTGTCAGCCGGCATGGCCTGCGCCAGCTGAGGATTGCCGAGACAGAGAAATACGCCCACGTGACTTATTTTTTCAACGGCGGCGAAGAAGAACCCTTTGCCGGTGAAACCAGGATCCTGGTCAACTCGCCGCGTGATGTGGCCACCTATGACCAGAAACCTGAAATGAGCGCCTTTCAGGTCACGGACAAATTAATCGAGGCCCTTGAGGAGGCTGAATCGCAGGGACACCCCTTTGATCTCGTGATCCTTAACTTTGCCAACGGTGACATGGTCGGCCACACCGGCATCATGGCGGCGGCGGTCAAGGCGTGCGAGGCGGTGGATGAATGCCTTGGCAGAATCGGCGCTTATCTGAAACAGAAAGACGGGACCATGCTCATAACCTCCGACCACGGCAATGCCGAGATCATGGTTGACCCGGATACGGCAGGCCCTTATACGGCTCACAGCCTGAGCCCGGTTCCCTTTCTTCTCATAGATGACAGGTATACTGAGAAGCAGCTGCACGAGGGGGGCGCGTTAAGAGACATTGCCCCGACAGTTCTGTCCCTGATGGGGTTGCCCGTCCCGGATGAAATGGACGGTAAAAATCTGCTTGTCAAGCAGGCTGAAGGCCTTTAGTCTACATCTACAGGCTGTCAGGATACCAGGATCAGGCTGAAGGAAGAAAAAATGCGTTATATCAGTACACGGGGCGGGATTGCGCCGGTCGGTTTCAGTGAAGCGGTCATGATGGGTCTTGCCACGGACGGGGGACTTCTGCTGCCCGAATCCATTCCACGGCTTACCGCGGCCACGCTCAATACCTGGCAGAACCTTTCCTACCAGCATCTTGCCGTCCAGGTCCTGGGCTGTTTCATTGATGACATGCCCGGGCACACCCTTGAAGACCTGGTCGACAGATCATACTCCCGCTTCCGGCATCCCCAGGTCACCCCGATCACCCGGCGGGGAGAGGTCTATATCCTGGAGCTTTTTCACGGCCCCACCTTTGCCTTCAAGGACGTTGCCCTGCAGCTTCTGGGCAACCTGTTTGCGCAGGAGCTTGAAAAGCGTGCCACCTTTATGAACATCCTGGGCGCCACTTCCGGCGACACCGGCAGCGCCGCCATTCACGGGGTCCGCGGCAAGGACCGGATCAATATCTTTATTCTCTATCCGGACGGGCGGGTCAGCCCCATCCAGAAGCTGCAGATGACCACGGTAACCGATGAAAACGTGTTCAACATCGCCATCAGGGGGACCTTTGACGACGGGCAGGCCATTGTCAAGGAGATCTTCAACGACCTGGAATTCAAGGAAAAACATCACCTGGGCGCCATCAACTCCATTAACTGGGCCCGGGTCCTGGCCCAGGTGGTCTACTATGTGTTTGCCTGGCTCAAACTCCACTCGCGGGGATCTGACGCGGTTGACTTCTCGGTCCCGACCGGCAACTTCGGCGATATCTTTGCCGGCTATATTGCCAAGCAACTGCTGCCGGACGGATGCGTCAACCGGCTGGTCCTGGCAACAAACACCAATGATATCCTGGCCCGCCTGGTCAACAGCGGCGAGTACAGCAAGGGAGAAGTCAGCGCCACGTACAGTCCGTCCATGGACATCCAGGTGGCCAGCAACTTTGAGCGCTACCTCTACTACCTGCGGGGAGAGGATCCGGTCCAGGTGAAAAAGGACATGGAGACATTCTCCGCAACCGGCCGCCTGGACCTGTCATCCCTGCGCGACAGGGTGGATCAGGATTTTGTTTCCAGGTCTGTCTCGGAAGAGGAAACCGTTGCAACAATACGGCAGTTCCATGCCGACCATGACTACCTGATGGATCCCCATACGGCCGTGGGGGTCTGCGCCGGAAAATCATTTGTCAGCCCGGACAGGCCCATGATCTGCCTGGCCACCGCGCATCCGGCCAAGTTCGGGGACGCGGTCAAAACAGCCATCGGCAGTGATCCGGAACTGCCGCCGGGCCTGCGCGGCCTGGAAAACCTGGAGAGCAGGTGTGATGTTCTTGACGCGGACACCGGACAGATTAAAGCCTACATGAGGGATCGTGTCCTGCAATGATCGACATGCACCTTTACCGGCAGCAGGTGAACGAGGCGGTTTCCTTTCTGCGGACAAGGATCGCGGAACCACCTGAAATTGTCATTATCCTGGGGACCGGCCTGGGTTCCCTTGCCGAGTCTCTTGTCGACAGACAGGTTATTCCCTATCATGATATACCGCACTTCCCGCTTTCAACGGTTGAAAGTCATGCCGGCAACCTTGTCTTCGGGCGGCTGCGGAACCGCAACGTGGCCATACTCCAGGGCAGGGTCCACTGCTACGAGGGGTATGCGGCCAGGGAGGTCGCCCTGCCCGTCCGGGTCCTTTCCCTGTCAGGTGCGGGTACCGTGATCGTGACCAATGCCTCCGGCGGCCTGAACAGGAAATTTGCCGCCGGCACCATCATGGTGCTGACCGATCATATCAACCTGCTGGGTGACAACCCGCTGCGCGGTCCCAATGTCGATTCCTGGGGACCGCGTTTCCCCGACCTGTCCCAGCCCTACGACCCCGACCTTGTCCGGATCGCCCTGCAGTCTGCCGCTCACCTGGAGCTGGACAGGATCGCAACCGGCGCCTATGTCTGCATCCCCGGCCCCAGCCTGGAGACCCCCGCGGAAACGCGGTTTCTTCTTAACAGCGGCGGCGACGCGGTGGGCATGTCCTCCATCCCGGAAATCCTTGTCGCCATCCACGCGGGCATGCGGGTGTTAGGCCTGTCGGTGATTGCCAATGTCAATGACCCGGATGACCTGCAGCCCATCCTGCTTGATGATATTGTTCAGACGGCCTCTGAGACCGAGCCGGTCCTGCAGCAGCTTATCCTGGAAATCATAGCGAGGTGTTAAGAGAGATGGCCCGACCCAAAGCCGACCTGGTTGTCACCGGCAGATATCTGGTGACCATGAACGAACACCACGAGATCATTGAAGACGGCGGTATCGTTATCGGCGGCAGCCGCATCCTTGAGACCGGCCCGGCCGATGCAATGCTTGCGAAATACCCGGATGCTGACCGTCTGGCTGAAAAGCACGGCCTCATCATGCCCGGCCTGGTCAACACCCATACCCACGCGGCCATGGCCTGTTTTCGCGGCCTGGCCGATGATCTGCCCCTCATGCAGTGGCTGCAGGAGTATATCTTCCCGGTGGAGGCCAAACTGACCCCGGACATTGTCTACCACTCCACCCTGCTGTCCATCTGCGAAATGATCCGCTCCGGCACCACCAGCTTCTGCGACATGTACCTCTTTGGGGCCGATGTTGCCAGGGCAGCAGATGAGGCCGGCATGCGGGCCTGGATAGGTGAAGTGCTCTATGATTTTCCATCGCCCAATTACGGGGAGCTTGACAACGGTTTCAGGTACACTGAAGACCTTTTCAAGAAATACCGCGGCCATGACCTGGTGACAATCACTGTTGATCCCCACGCGGTCTACACCTGTTCCCCTGACCTGCTCAGGCGCCTCGGTGATATGGCGGCGGAAAAAAACGCCCTGTATGTCATTCACCTTTCTGAAAACAAAGACGAGGTCGATACCTGTGTTGAGCGGTACGGATGTTCCCCGGTCATGCACCTGGAAAAACTTGGTCTGCTCAACGAACGGGTCGTGGCGGACCACTGTGTGATGGTAACCGACGAGGAGATCCAGCTCCTCGCGGACCGGGGGGTCAAGGTCTCCCACTGCCAGGAGTCGAACATGAAACTTGCCTCGGGCACGGCCCCGGTGGTCAAAATGCTTGAGGCCGGAATCACTGTTGGAATCGGCACCGACGGCAGCGCCAGCAACAATGATGTCGACATGTTCGGCGAGATGAACACGGTTGCCAAGATCCACAAGGTTGTCCGCATGGACCCGACCGCCATGGATGCCGCTACAACCCTGCATGCCGCCACCCTGGGCGGCGCGGAAGTCCTCGGGGCAGGCGGCATCACAGGCAGCCTGGAAGCAGGGAAAAAAGCTGATCTCATTGTGCTTGACCTGAACCAGCCGCACCTGACGCCGATCTACACCCCGGTTTCCCACCTGGTCTATGCTGCCAGGGGCTCCGATGTCATCCATTCCATCATCAACGGCCGTATCGTCATGCAGGACCGCTGCCTCACGACCCTTGACGAACCTGCAATTCTTGCCCGGATGGAACAGATCGGACGGCAGATAAGAAAAATGAGAACAGAATGAATGTTGACACCCACGCCTGCAAGGTGATACTGTGGGTATTCAGGATGCAGTCGCTTTAACACTCCAAGAAAGGTGAAAAAATGTTCGGATTAGGCATGCCGGAACTGGTTATCATTCTGGTTATTATCGTCATTATTTTCGGGGCAGGAAAACTACCGGAAATCGGCAGCGGCATCGGCAAGGGAATCAAGAATTTCAAGGATGCCACCAAGAACGATGATAAAACCAAGGTGATAGAAGAAGACAACAAGGACAGTTGAGCCCCTTCCGGGAGGGTCAACCGGTTTCTCCTTAACCCGGCATTACAGGATACCCCTATGTTTGGACTCGGCACACCGGAGCTGATCGTCATACTCGTCATTGCCTTTCTCATCTTTGGCGGCAAAAAACTGCCTGAAATCGGCTCCGGCCTCGGCAAGGCGCTGGGCTCCTTCAGGAAAGGAATCAGTGACGTGGAAGAGGCAGGCGCTGAAATGAAAAAGAGCATTCCAGGCGTAAAAGAGATATCCGACGTCAAGGACAAGATCGACCAGGCGAAGAACATCACCAGGCTGGTCGGCAAGTAACTGGAGTATAAGACGTTTACGCACCATCCGCCGCCCAACTATACCGGAAAATTTTCCTCTCCATGTTCCATGCGATCTCTGAATTGAATGCCTTGCGCTTCACACTTTTGTAAAAAAATTGCAGTATACTTTTCCAAACCGGAAAAAACTGCAGGGATGCGCTCCCTTTTTCTTGACATTGATTTTTTTTCCTTGTAATCGTTTTCTCTTGTCATTGTTTCCCGCTTTACCAGTGGAAATGTGTTTTCAACTGTCTCTTGGGTCTTCCCTCCAGACATATTTATTTTAAAACCAGAACGTTACTACGTGGGAGATTTTCATGTGTCGTTTAGCTCTGAAAACCGCGGACACTCCCTTTTCGCCGTATGAAGTCCTTACTGCCATGGAGGCCATGCAGGAAGGATACGACGGAAGCGGCTTGGGACTGCTGCTGCGGGGCATCCAGTTTGAAGATTTCAACTATAAGGGTGACCTGCCGATCCTGTCCGGCATCGCGCACAGTGAGGCGGCCCTCCAGCGCCTGAACAGTTACATGGAGGAACGGGGTTATGAACTCAAGTATGACCACGAGTTTGATGTTACCCCGGGCATGGTCGAAGCGCAGGACCGCGAAAAATATATCGTCAGGGTGTACAGGGAACCGGCAGGCGCGGACAAGTCGGTCGAGGCGACGGAACAGCGAAACATGCAGATCCGGCTTGACCTGCGCAAAAATGGTGAGGACCACGGCGGCGACCTGACCGTGTTTTCCTTCTGGCCCCAGGTTGTCATGATCAAGGAAGTGGGCTGGCCGCTCCAGGTCGGCGATGCCCTGGGCTTAAATGACGGGCGCATCAAGGCCCGCGTGGTCATGGCCCAGGGACGCCAGAACACCAACTACGGCATCAACCTGTACGCCTGCCACCCGTTCTTCATCCAGGGCATATCCACCATGACCAACGGTGAAAACACCGCCTTTATCCCGATCCGGGAATGGCTCACCGGCAAGCAGATTCCAGGGTATGTCGGCTACCAGAGCGACTCCGAGGTCTTTACCCATATCCTGCATTACGTGGTCAAGAAGCTGAAACTGCCCCTTGAGGCGTACAAGCATATCATCACCCCCCTGAAAACAGAAGAGCTTGACGCCCATCCGCAGGGGGAATTCCTCAAGGGACTCAGGGCGGTATGCCGGCGCCTTATCATCGACGGACCCAACGCGGTCATCGGCACCCTGCCCGATGAAACCTGCCTGCTGACCATGGACCACAAGAAGCTGCGCCCGGCAACGGTGGGCGGCAAACCCGGTGTATGGGCCATGGCCTCCGAGATCTGCGGCGTTGACGCCATGATCCCGGACCGCGACCGCTCGCTTGATTTTCAACCCATGCGTGAACACACAGTCATTATTCCTCCAGACCGTAAGGAGATGGTAATATGGTCTCAGTTCGATCAGTTTATACTACCCCAAGCAGCTTAACCTATCACGACCTGCCCTGGATAATCACGCACCGCGAGGATCGCTGCACCCTCTGCGGACGCTGTACATCCGTCTGCCCTGTTCAGGCCATATACCTGACCTACAGGCGCCAGCGGATGCCCAAGCTGGATATCCTCAGAAAAAAACGGTGCAACGAGTACCGGACCTTTGTCGGCATCAGGCAGAAGACAACCATTGAGAACAAGTGCATCGGCTGCGGCATGTGCGCCATGGTCTGCCCCAACGAGGCCATCGGGCCTGAACCGAACAGCAACGAGGACCGTTCCCTGTTCCACATGCACCGGAAAGGCGATGCCTGGAAACGCGGCGGCCGCCGCAACCTGCCCGGCCGCACCATCCTGGACAAGATGGTTTTCAACAGGATCTCCATGCTCACCGATCCTGCCCTGGATGCGGGACGGCATGAGTTCAACACCAATACTATTTTAGGCCGGGTGCTTGCGCCGGAGGAATACCTGCGCCGCAAGGCGGCCGGCGAATGGATACCGCCCACCCGCGAGATATTCCCGTTCATCATCGGCTCCATGTCATTCGGAGCCCTGTCACCCAACATGTGGCTCGGGCTGCTGCAGGGGGTTGCCTACTGCAACGAGGTCCTGGGTATTCCGGTTGTGATGGCCACCGGCGAGGGCGGGGTGCCGCCATGGGTCCTGAAGAGCCCGTTCCTCAAGTATATTATCCTGCAGATCGCGTCCGGCTATTTCGGCTGGGACGAGATCATCCGGGCCATTCCGGAAATGCAGTGCGACCCGGCCGCCATTGAGATCAAGTACGGCCAGGGCGCCAAGCCCGGCGACGGCGGGCTGCTCATGTGGTTCAAGGTATCCAAGCTGATTGCCCGGCTGCGCGGAGTGCCGGAAGGCGTTGACCTGCCGTCCCCGCCTGTGCATCAGACGCTCTACTCCATCGAGGAAAGCGTCATGAAGATGATCCAGACCCTGTCCATGGCTTTTGGTTTCCGGGTGCCGGTGTATCCCAAGATATCCGGATCCACCTCGGCCAAGTCGGTACTCAACAACCTGGTCCGCAATCCCTATGCATCCGCCCTGCTCATCGACGGGGTGGACGGCGGCACCGGCGCGGCCTACAACGTTTCCATGGACGCCACCGGTCATCCCATCGCCTCCAACCTGCGCGAATGCTACCTTGACCTGGTTGCCCAGGGCAGGCAGAACGAGATTCCGCTCTTTGCCGCCGGCGGGATCGGTAAAAACGGCAATGTTACCCAGAACGGCATGGGCCTTATCATGCTTGGCGCCTCCGGTGTCCATATCGGTAAATACATCATGCAGGCGACTGCCGGCTGCCTGGGTAATGAAATGGGCCGCTGCAACGTCTGCAACGTGGGTCTCTGTCCCAAGGGCATCACCAGCCAGAACGAAAAGCTGTTCCGCCGTCTTGATCCGGACGACGTTGCCCAGCGTGTTGCGGACACCTTTATGGCGATCAGGACTGAAATGAAGAAAATCATGGCGCCGCTGGGCCGCTCACAGAGCCTGCCCATCGGCATGTCCGACGCCCTGGGCATTGATGACGCTGCTGCCGCGGAACGGCTCAAGATCAGGTACGTCTGCTGAGCATTATCAGGCTGCGGCTGTTCAGGCTGAAGGGTGTCAGGGGCGATTTCCCTGTGGAGCACCCGGTAGCCGGACAAACAGGTGAATTACGTACACATACAAACCGGTTCAATGCGCGTTGAAAAATTGAAAACCGTCCACTAACACAAACTCTACATACGACAGTACGCAATGAGTGAAGCAAAAAGCATAAAAACAGTCTCTGGAAAGGATGAAAACGGCATCCGCCTGACCTCGAAAATATTTGAGGAAAAGGTGCGCCGGGCCGCAGCCCTGTCCGATGCCCTGGTCCTTGAATCATACGGTCAGCATAACATCGGCCTGCGCCTGGGCAGCGTTGACCATCCCATTCATATTCAGATCAAGGGCCCCGCTGGACAGCGCCTTGGCTGCATGGGGCAACCCGGGGCCACCATTGTCTGCGATGGTCCGGCATCAGACGATGTGGGCTACCTCAATATCGGCGCAGACATCATCGTCAAGGGCGATGCGACCAACGGCGTCTGCAATGCCATGGCGGCAGGCAAGGTCATGATAGGCGGTTCCATCGGCGCCCGCGGCTTGACCATGACAAAATGGAACCCGGAATACAGCCGGCCTGAGCTATGGGTGCTCGGCTCTGTGGGCGATACCTTTGCCGAATTCAACTGCGGCGGCATCGCCGTGGTCTGCGGTATTGATGCCAAAAAACCTGAAAATGTCCTGGGCTACCGGCCCTGTGTCGGCCAGGTCGGCGGCTGGATCTTCTACCGCGGGGAAACCGACGATTCCTACTCCCGCACCAACGCCAAACTGATGGATCCGGATGACGGGCAGTGGCAGTGGCTCATGGACAACATGCCGGGCTACCTGAAAGCGATCGACCGCGAGAATCTCTTAGAGACCTTAAGCGTCCGCGAGGAGTGGAAACTGCTCATGGCCATCACCCCGCAGGAACGGGCCCTGATGTTTTCCGGTCCCATGCCCATGGAGGAATTCCGCAAGCGCATCTGGGACCAGGGATTCGGCGGCGGCGATCCGCTCCGCGATCTTGCCCCGGGGCTTGACCGGAGTGTTATCGGTGTCATTGAAACCGGAGACCTGCGGCGACGAAAACCGCTCTGGGTCAACCGTGACTCGGCAGCCCCGTGCACCTTTTACTGCCCGATCCACATCCCGACTGTTGACCGGCTGCGGCTGATCAGGGAAGGCAGGCTTGATGAGGCATACGAGATGCTCCTGCGCTACACGCCGCTTCCGGCATCCGTCTGCGGCACCATCTGCCCCAACCTCTGCATGGAAAACTGCTCCAGGAAAAAGGTGGACTACAGCATTGATGTCTCAGTTTTAGGCCGGGCGGTCAACACCTCGGAACCCATAACAACCGCGCCGCCCATCGGTAAAAAGGTCGCCATCATCGGCGGCGGACCCGGCGGCATGGCTGTTGCCTGGCACCTGGCCCTCAATGGTATTGAAGCGCATATTTTTGAACAGGGTGAGGATATCGGCGGTAAGCTGGCCCAGACAATCCCGTGGGAACGCCTGCCGCGAGCGGTCTGGGAACGGGAGATCGAGCGCTTCAAGAATACGCCCAACATCTTTATTAACACCGGCGAGTCCATGAGCAGGGACAGGATGGAGGAACTGAAAAAGGAATTTGACTACGTGGTCATTGCGGTGGGCACGCACCAGCCGCGTATCATTCCCTTTCCGGGCCATGAAAAGGTCATTCCCGCCCTGGACTACCTGAAAGCCGCCAAGAGCGACACCCCCATGAAGACCGGCAAAAAGGTGGTCATCATCGGGGCCGGCAACGTGGGCTGTGATGTGGCGGCGGAATGCTATCGCCTTGGCGCCGACCAGGTAACCCTGGTTGATATCCAGAAACCCCTGGCATTCGGCAAGGAAAAAGAGTCTGCCGAAGCGCTGGGCGCAACCTTCAAGTGGCCGGTCATGACCCGGGAGGTGACTGACGAGGGTCTGGTCGGTGACGACGGTACCCTGTACCCGGCCGACACGGTTATTATCTCCATCGGCGACGTGCCCAGGCTCAGCTTCCTGCCCGATTCAGTTGAAACGGTAACGGTCGGCGGGGCAGGCTGGATCAAGACCGATGAGGCGGGCCGGACAAGTGATGACAAGATCCTGGCTGTAGGTGACGTCGAGAAACCCGGTCTTGCCACCAATGCCCTTGGGGCCGGCAAACGGACCGCGGAATATATCGCCGCTACTCTCAGGGGTGAGGAATGGCTACCCTTTACCAAGAAAGTAATTCGTTACGAGGCCCTGACCACTGAGCATTACAGTCCTGTACCCTCCAAGGGGCAGACCGAGGAAGACCAGGCCACCCGCTGCCTGAGCTGCGGTTCCTGCCGGGACTGCCACCTCTGCGAGACCATGTGCCCCACCAATGCTATTTCCCGCCGGGAGGTCATACCCGGCAAGGATGGTGTGGACTATGAATACGTCTCCGACGACACCAGGTGCATAGCCTGCGGTTTCTGCGCCGACACGTGCCCCTGCGGCATCTGGAGTATGCGGCCGTTTTAGAGCCGGACGCTTAAACCTCTGCAGACAACCAGGAGGCCGCACCGGCCCCCTGGTTGTCTTTATGTTTTTCCCTCACTTTTTTCCAGCTACACGATGAATGGAGAAATGTTGCCATGTACAAGACAATGTCGA
>JAJRVA010000115.1 GCA_024277485.1 Deltaproteobacteria bacterium
CTCCTTCATGTCCGGTGACGCTGCAAGCCGGTCCAGCCTGAGGATAGAAGCAGCAATACTTTCCGGGCTCAGTTCATCAAATACAACCCCTGTCTGCAGATCATGCACCAGGCCTTTCAGGTCCGGCAGGTTTCCCACTGCGACAGGCAGCCGGGCCATGACGATTTCAAAAATCCGGTTCGGCAGGCTGAATTGATTATTGAGGCTTGTCGCCTGCCTGGGGATAATCCCAAAATCAGCCCCGCTCGCAAATGCGACAAGTTCAACCGAAGGAACAGGTTCCAGGAAATGGAGTCTGTGTACTATACCCAACCGTGTTGCCAGGCTGTTGATCTCGGCCAGATACTCAGCGCCTCTCCACATTCCCAGGGTGGCAAAATGATACTTTTCCGGCAAACCGGCAAGGGCATTGAGAACCTGCTCCACTCCCTGATTCTGATAGACAGAGCCCACATATAAGATCAATTTGTCTCCGGATTGCAGGTTACAGAGAGTCCGGATTTTTGCATTGCCTTCCACGGAAACATATTCCCGGCAATTTCTCAGCAGTACCGGTTTGCTGATTGAATAATTATCCGCCAGCCATTGCTGCAGACCCGGGCTTACCGTAAAGATACCGGCACATCGCTCAATAAAACTCCTTTCATACAGTTCTATGAACCTGGTACCGGGCTCGTCTTTATGGAATCTCTTTGCGTCCGGACCGGCCGCATGACGCCGATGGGTGATCTCCACAGCATCAAAAATAACATCAGCTTGGTTTCTCCCGGCAAACTCAAAGGCTGCAGCAAAAGACCTGTGGTTGTGGGCAAGACAGACATCGTACTCTGCATCCGGAACACTGGAAGCACAAAAATATGTAAAATCGAAACAGGAGAGGAGGTATCTTCTCCAGGGGGAAGCGGGAGGGAGTATCGCTTTATAGCGTTTCTTTAATGCTTTATAATTATCACGTAGTATAAAATATTTTTCTTTTGTTTTTCTCAAAGAAGAAACCCGTTTCTTCAGATTAATATTCTCCGACTCAAGCTTTGCACAAAATAATTTCTTATACTGCTTTTTTAAGAAGGGAATCCCTTTGAATTTTGCAATACTGCTTTTCATATATTTTCACCGGTTATAAATGTACCATTGATATGTTTCCCGTATGCCGTCTCTCAAATTTTTCTCCGCCTGCCATCCAAGTCCTTTCAAACATGAAACATCAAGCAGCTTGCGCGGTGTCCCGTCCGGCATGTTCGCATTGAAGCGGATCCTGCCCGGAAAGCCCGTTATATCTTTTACCATGCGGGCAAGATCGCCAATGGAAATTTCAAGCCCCGTACCAACATTGATTATTTCGGGCGAACTGTAATTCCGCATGAGAAACAGGCAGGCCGAGGCAAGATCATCGACATGGAGGAATTCCCGTTTCGGCTGCCCGGTTCCCCACACTTCCACTTCATCCAGGTCTTTTTCCTTTGCTTCATGAAATTTCCTGATAAGAGCAGGCAGAACATGGGAATTCTCCAGGTCAAAATTGTCTCCGGGTCCGTAGAGGTTGGTCGGCATCAGGCTGACGGCATCAAATCCATACTGTTTCTGATACGCCCGGCACATTTTGATCCCGGCTATTTTGGCAATGGCATACCACTCGTTGGTCGGTTCCAGGGGACCTGTGAGCAGGTACTCCTCTTGCATGGGCTGTGGGGCCAGCTTCGGGTATATACAGGAAGAACCAAGAAAGAGAAGCTTGCGGGTGCCATTCCGATATGCCGCATCTATGATATTGGTCTGGATCAGCAGGTTGTCCCTGATAAACTCGGCAGGATAGAGGCTGTTCGCGTTGATGCCGCCCACCTTTGCCGCGGCAAGAAAAACATACTCCGGCTGTTCAGAGCGGAAAAAAGACCCCACAGCCTCCTGGTTCGTGAGGTCAATCTGCTGCCGGGTTGCAGTGAGTATGTTTTCGTATCCATTCTGCCTGAGGAGCCTGCAGATCGCCGAACCCACGAGTCCCCTGTGCCCTGCAACGTAGATTCTGGAGTGAGGGTTTAAAAGTGAGGGATTACGGGTGAGGCGTGAGGCGTGAGGAGTCATTTTTACATCCTGCCCGTGCCTGACGTCATTAACCCACCTAAAGGTCCAAAAATAACATCATTGTTTGCTGCCAAACCAGTTCTCCCTATGCACCCCAAACGCTGAGCGATTTGTATCACTCAAAATAATTATACGCCTTATACCCTTTTCGGCTCACGATCTCGTCCCGCTCGGCAAGCCTGAGGTCCTCGACAACCATCTCGCGAACAAGCTCCTCAAAGGAAACACTGGGCTCCCATCCAAGTTTTTCCTTTGCCTTTGACGGGTCGACTAACAGGGTGTCCACCTCGGTTGGCCTGAAATAGCGGGGATCGACATGAACGATCTCCCGTCCGCTCGCGGTATCAATGCCTTTTTCATCCAGCCCCTCACCCTGCCAGGTGATCTCCATGCCAAGCTCCCGGGCCGCCACGTCAACAAACTCCCGTACCGAATGCTGGATGCCGGTCGCAATGACAAAATCCTCGGGCTCGTCCTGCTGCAGCATGAGCCACTGCATTTCGACAAAATCCCGGGCATGGCCCCAGTCCCGTTTCGCATCAAGATTGCCAAGGTACAGCGCGTCCCGGAGGCCGACTTTAATCCGGGCCAGGGCCCGTGTTATCTTTCTGGTAACAAAGGTTTCGCCCCGGGCCGGAGACTCGTGATTAAACAGGATGCCGTTGCAGCAGTACATGTTGTAGGCTTCACGGTAGTTGACCGTGATCCAGAAGGAATAGAGCTTGGCAACACCATAAGGCGAACGGGGATAAAACGGCGTCTTTTCGGTATGCGGCGTTTCCCGGACCTTGCCATACAGCTCGGAGGTCGAGGCCTGGTAAAAACGGGTCTTTTTCTCCAGGCCCAGGATGCGGATTGCCTCAAGCACCCTCAATGTTCCCAGGGCGTCGCTGTTGGCGGTATACTCCGGTGTTTCAAAGGAAACAGCAACATGGCTCTGGGCGGCCAGGTTGTAGATCTCGTCCGGCTGCACCTCCTGGATAATGCGAATCAGGTTGGTCGCATCGGTCAGATCGCCGTAATGAAGGACAAAACGCCGGTCCTTTTCATGCGGATCCTGGTACAGGTGGTCAATACGGTCGGTATTGAAAAGCGAGGCCCGCCGTTTTACACCATGAACCTCATATCCCTTGTTCAGCAGGAATTCGGCAAGATACGCACCATCCTGCCCTGTTATTCCTGTAATCAATGCCCGTTTCATGTCTTCCCCTTGTCCTTGTTTTCGCATCCGACCTGCCGAATTATCCATGTATGAATATAACAGATTCAAGGAAGTTTTGCACCGAAGAGACCGTGCATCACAGGATGATTTAATGCCGCCCAGTTCTTAATACAATTCCAACCACTTGTTTTTCAACCTGAACATTTTCCCGTAGATGTGATACAGTTTTATCAAGCTGGAAATAACATGCGAAAATTACTGTGGATTTATCTCAAGTTGTCGTTCGC
>JAJRVA010000116.1 GCA_024277485.1 Deltaproteobacteria bacterium
GATTATGGCAGAGCATGCCGTGCCGTCGCAGACACCCCTTGAGAAGCGCGGCTGGGTGGCCGACCCGGCAGAGCTGTTTGCCCGGATCAGGGAGCGCCGCCGCGACAACCAGGTCCTGTTGGGGACCTATCACATGCACAGGGTGGGATGGAAGCACGATCCGGTGCGCGACACCCCGACCCTGCTCGACACGGTCCTGGCCGAAGAGAGCGGCCTGCTGATGTTCATTGTCTCCATGGTTGATCCCTCCCGGCCGGTTATACGCGCCTTTTACGAGGGAAGAGTGGAGAGAGAGTTGAGAATTAGGAATTGAGAATTAGGAATGTTTTCAAGTTGAAAGTTCGTAAAGTTTGAGAGTGCCCGCTTACGCGGGAAAACAAAAAACATTATTTTTTATCCTGCCCCAGGCAGGGATTCTTCAACTTTATAAACTTTCAACTTGTAACTTTATAAACTCTTTAAGTATGCAGACAAGGAAAGAAAGATTCCCTGCCCTGGTAGTGGAATATATTGACCCTGACGAGGGCTTCAGGGGGTGGCTTGTCATGGATACCCTGGATCACCGGCTGTGTGCAGGAGGGATGCGGGTTCAAAAGGGACTTTCGCGTGATCATCTTGTCCTGATGGCCCGCAACATGACGTGCAAGATGCGCATGTGCGGCCTGCGGGTTGACGGCGCCAAGAGCGGCATTGACTATGATCCGTCCGGTCCGGGAAAACGTGCTGCCATGTCCCGGTTCATGGCCGCCATAAAACCGTTTATCATCAGCCGCTACTCCATGGGACCTGATCTGAATGTGGACATGGCTGAGCTCGAATCCATCGGTCAAGACCTGGGCCTTCCGTCTGTGAAAATAGCCGTTGCCGGGGCGCAGGGCTGGGGCCTTGATTATTTCAGGGCCCGGTACCAGGCGCTGGACCGAGAGGTAAACGGATTTTCCCTGGGCAGCCTCAGGGCAGGGTACGGGGTTGCGGTTGCCGTTCTCACGGTTCTTGACCACCTTGGCATCCCGGCTGACCGGGCAATGGTTGCCATCCAGGGTTTCGGAACCGTGGCCAGGGCGGCAACCCACACGCTTGCCGGGCACGGGGTCCGGATAATCGCCATGGCTGACCGGGAGAAATGTCTTGTTGCAGGTGCCGGGGCAGGGCTTGCTGTCAGCCGGCTTCTTGAGAGACAGGGTTCCCTGCTGCCGGAAAAGGGTTTGGACGGAAATGTTCGGGTTACGAACCGGGAAGAAATCTTCACGGTTTCCTGTGATGTCCTGGTTCCCGCTGCCGTGGAAAATACGATTACACAAACCGTGGCCGAACAACTCCAGGTCCGGGCAGTGGTGCCCGGCGCCAACCTCGCGGTAACGGATAAGGCTGACAATCTTCTGTACAGGCGGGGCATAACAGTCCTGCCCGACCTGCTGTCCGGGTGCGGGGGGTCGCTTTCCATGGCCGGACTGTTCGGCCCGGAAAATCACCCTGAACCCGCAGAGGTGCTTGCCCATGTTGAGCGGCAGATGACCAGACTTGTCAGCCGGACCCTGGCCCGCAGCATGTCGGAAGACATCACGCCTGCCCGGGCGGCCCTTGGGATCTGCTCGGAAGCCATGCCCGAGCCGGGTAACAAGCCGTATGGCAAGCCAACCTGATTAAGGAGAGACCATGCCTTCCCATCCCCTGGATTTTCAGTTGCAGGCCAATGTGTATGTAACGCCTGAACTGCAGGCTGTTTTTGATGAGCAGCGGAAAATGAACCGCTGGCTCCAGGTGGAAGCAGCCCTTGCGCAGGTGCAGGGAGAGCTTGGCATAATTCCGGCCGATGCGGCCAGGGAGATTACCGGCAGGGCCGATCTTGAGTACCTTGACCTGGAGTATATTCAGGCGGAATACCGGCAGAGCCGCAACTCCCTGATGCCGTTGATCAGAGCCCTGCGCAGGGTCTGTGGTGAGAATTACGGGCAGTATGTTCATTATGGTGCCACCACCCAGGATATCCTGGACACGGCACAGGTCCTGGAGATCAGGGAGGTCCTGCAGCTGATCTACCGCGATCTGCGCAGCCTGGAAATGATTTTGTGTGGGCTCAGCCGCACTCACAAACAGACCCCGATGATCGGCCGCACCCATGGCCAGCAGGCCCTGCCGACGACGTTCGGCCTGAAGGCGGTTACCTGGGCGGCAGAGATACGGCGCCATATTGAACGACTGAAGGGTGTCTATCCGCGCGTTATGGTCGGTCAGCTCAGCGGGGCAGTGGGGACCATGGCTGCCCTTGGCCCCAGGGCCCGCGAGGTGGCGGTGAAGACCATGGCCGCCCTCGACCTTGGCTGGAAGCCGCCGGGCTGGCATACCAGCAGGGATAATATCGCAGAAACAGCCTCGCTGTTCGCACTGCTGGCCTCCACCCTGGAAAAAGCAGCAGGCGAGGTCTTTCTGCTGGGTAAGACCGAGATTGGAGAGCTGGCGGAACCTGCGCCGGATTCCATGATGAGCAGCGCCATGCCCCATAAGAAAAATCCTGTCTACTGCCAGCGGATCAGTGTGCTTGCCCGCCATATACGGTCCCTCACCGCCACGGTTGTTGAGAGCATGGTCCATGAACATGAGCGGGATCCGCGCAGGTTATGGTCCGAATGGCTTGCCATGCCGCAGCTCTCCATGTACACTGGTACTGTGGTGAAGTACGTGGAAAACATAATGGACGGGCTGGTGGTTTCTGGAGAAAACATGAAAAAAAATCTTTTCATGCACCGGGACGCAGTTATGTCCGAGTGGCTCCTTTTCCGCCTTGCCCCGGTCATGGGCAGGATCGCGGCCCAGGAGAAGCTGCACTCTCTGTTCAGGAAATCAGGCCGGGAGAATGTCAGCCTGCGGTCCGTACTTGCGGAGGATGAAACCGTGGGAGTGCTGCTTCATGATGCAGACCTGGAGACACTCGATCATCCCGAGCAGTACACCGGCCTTGCCTGTCAACTGGTCGATGACACCCTTGCCGATATAACTGCCCGGAGAAACGCTGATCCCGAGGCGCTGTGCAGATGACCTGTCAGGCGCAACGCAGTCATATCATTGACTCCCGGTTTTACAGCAGCGGCTATACAACCGAAGAGGCGCGGCAGGTATTTTGCGATGTGCGACGCATGCAGCGCTGGCTGGACGTTGAGGTCGCCCTGGTCCTGAGCCAGGCGGAACTGGGTATCATCCCGGAATCAGCAGCCCGCGAGCTTGCCGAGACAGCCAGGCTTGACCGCATGGACCTTGATGCAGTCAGGGATGATATAGTCCGGACCGGGCATTCGCTCATCCCCCTGCTGAACGCCTGGCAGCGGAACAGTTCACCCGAGGCGGGCAGGTTTATTCATTTCGGCGCCACGACCCAGGATATCCAGGATACGGCACAGTCCCTTGAAATGCAGGATATTGCAGTTATTCTTGAACGGGATACCGGAAAAATCATCCGGCAGCTTGTCAGCCTGGCCGGCAGGTACCGGGACCTGGTGATGATCGGCCGCACCCACGGCCAGCAGGCCCTGCCCACAACGCTGGGGGCAAAGACAGCTGTCTGGCTGGACGAGATGGTGCGAAACGGTGAGCGGTTGCAGGACTGTCGCAGGAGGATGGGCACGGCGCAGTTGTTCGGCGGGGTCGGCACAATGGCCGCGCTTGGCGGTCAGGGCCTGGAACTGCTTGACCGGTTTGCAGAACGCCTGGGGTTGACTGCGCCCCTGTGCTGCTGGCATACGGCCAGGGATCGTTTTGCCGAGCTGCTCTCGGTCATGGCCATCCTTGCCGGAACTCTCGGGAAAATGGCAAACGAGATCAGCCAGCTTGCCAGGGATGAGATCGGCGAGCTTGAAGAACCGTTTCACATGGGAAAGATCGGCAGCACCACCATGCCTCATAAGCGTAATCCTGAGATGTGCGAGCAGGTGGTGGTTCTTGCCGGACTGGTGAAAAACTGTGCAGCCCTCGGATATGACACCCTTATCAATGAGCATGAACGTGACTACCGTGCTGTCCGCCTGGAATGGGTCTCGGTTGCTGATGGTTCACTGTATGCCTGTGGCGCCCTGGAGCTGATGCAATCCATCCTGGACAACCTGATTGTGCATGAGGACAGGATAAGCCGGAATGTCAATCATGCTGCCGGCCTCATCGCCACCGAGGCGCTGATGTTCCGGTTAGCCGAAAAGATGGGGAAACAGGCTGCACATACGCTCCTGTATGAAATATCCATGGAGGCCAGAACGACCTGCAGGCGCAGTCCCTCCAGCAGGAGAAGTACTGATATGCCGCTGGTTGACCTGCTGGCCGATCGTCCGGAAATAAAAGACATTTTTACCCTGGACGAACTGCAGAAGGCGACAGATCCGGCCCGGCACATCGGCCTGTCAGGAGAGTTGACAGACAGGGTCGTCAAGCATGCCGGGGACTGGCTGGCCCGTCAAGAAAATGTTTCCGGGCAGGTAGCGCCGTGTCCGCTCCTGGACACCGGACTGTGCGGATGAAGAGCGCTGTTTCCGCCCGGGCAGCCTTGTTTGTCTTTGGGATGATTGTCTTTTCCGTCTTGCCGTGCGGCACCTCGTTTGGCCATATAGGAGCCGACAATATGCCTGATGCGGTCGCGGAAATGGAATACCGTATCTTTCTTGAGTTCAAACCGGATGATACCCAGGTGCGCAACAAGCTCGGCATGGTGTATTTCCGGCGCAACAAGCTGACCGAGGCGCAGGGGGAGTTTACCCGGATTCTCAAGCAGGATCCCGGTAATTTCGATGCCCTTGACGGGATGGGGCTTGTCAAGGCGGCCCGGGAGGAGTATGACGCAGCGGTCAGGTTCTACCAACAGGCACTTGCCGTCAATGGTGAAGACATGATGACCCATTATCACCTGGGTTCCGCACTGGAAAAAAAAGGTCATCTGAAAGAGGCGGCAGAGGCATACCGGACAGCCCTGGAACTGTTCAACAGACAGGAATCTGCAGAAGGGAATACCGGGTTCGGCCAGAAGGTCCGGGATGCGCTCGAGTCTGTGGAATCCCGGATGACAGTTCATCAAGTTGAAAGTTCATAAAGTTTATAAAGTTATAAAGTTGAGAGGTTGGCACGTTGAGAAAAAGATCCCCGGGTCATGAAAAGAGGTCGTTCATGTTCAGAATTTCCATGTTTTTGTTTTTCTCATTGTTTTTTGCTGTTTCGTGCAGCCCGCCTCCGGCTGAGAAACTGCCCGCCTACCGTATCGGGTATATGATCTGCAACAGCGAGCAGGAAACCCTGGACAGGTTTCAGCCGCTGACAAAGTATCTTGGTGAAAAGCTTGGGGTCAGGTTTGAGATGGTTCCCATCAATACCAATGGGTTTATGAAGGAAGTCGACAACCTCGATTTTACCCATACCAACTCACTTCTCTATATTATGATGCACCGCTTCAGCGGGGTGGATATTCTGGCTGCCGAAAAACGCGGTGTTCAAGGATCGCGTTCCCAGGGGATTATTCTTGTCCGGGCGGACAGCGGGATTGAATCCATTGAAGACCTCAGGGGAAAAACCATGATTTTCGGTCCCATGCTGGCGCCGACCGGTTTCATGAGCCAGGTGGATCTGCTGGAAAAAAGCGGTATTGATCCGGAGGAGGACCTGGCCTTTTACACCATCCCGCACGGTTCCTTCAAGCACGAAAAGGTGATCTACGGCGTGATGTTCGAGAAATATGATGCCGGCGCAATTCCCATCTATGATTTTCAAGCAATGGCTGAAGAGGGCAAGATAAATCCAGATGATTTCAGGATAATTGCCAGGGCGGATGCCATTCCCTACTGTAACTTCGGTGTTACCCAGGGAGTGGATGAGAAATTTGCCGCCCGCTTCAAAAAGGTCCTGCTTGACCTGACCATGGACGACATGGTGGAGTTTGAGGGCGAACGCATCAGTGTTCTCGCCCGTACCCTGACCGACGGCTATGAGGATATCCGGGACAGCGATTTTGACATCATCCGGGACATGGCAAAACGGACCAACATGCCGCCGTACCAGGAATACTGATGCCAGGGGGCAGGGATCAGGGGCCAGGGATCAGGGGCCAGAAGAAACTTCCAACTTGATAAACTTGATAACTTGACAAACTTTCAACTTTATAAACTTTTCGTCTTTGTCGGGATACTTGTTTTTTTTCCTGGTGTTGCGTGCGGTGAGGTTCTGCTGCAGGACACGGTCTGGGAAGGCGAGATCCTGGTTGAGGGTGATGTTCTTGTGCCGCACGGGGTTACCCTGACGGTAAAAAAGGGTTCTGTTGTCAAGGTTATCCCTGCTGACAGCACCCGGACCGATCCGGAATACATGTCATCTCTGGCCGAGATAACCGTCCGCGGGGCGCTGAAGGTCGAAGGGACCCGGGCAGAGCCGGTCATCTTTCGGGTGGGTTCGTCGGAAGAGCAGGGCGGTTCCTGGGCAGGTATTCTTATTGACGGGGGCAGTGTGCGGATTTCTTCCACCACCATTCGGGACGCGGAAACGGGTATATGGATTATCGGCGGCTCCGCTATTGTACGAGACTCCACCCTGACATCAAACCGCTACGGCCTGGTCGCCCAGAGGGAAACAGCCCGGGTGGATATCACCGGCACCCGGGTCACCGGGAATGTCTACGGCCTCATGGCCCTGAACGGGGCGCTTATCAAACAGAAAGATACCAGTGTAAGCGGTAATCGGAAAATGGATTTCCACTCCAGCGCAGTTCCTCCACCGGGTTTCCAGCTGAAAAGCTATGAGACTGCCGCTGCGGGTCAACCCGAGGAGCTGGTAGATGAAGTGCTCCTGGGGGATACGGTCTGGCAGGGACGTATCAGGGTTACCGGCCAGGTAAGGGTGCCGGTCGGCAGTCGGTTGATCATCATGCCCGGCACCATTGTCGAGTTTACGAAAAAGGACACCAATGGCGACGGCATAGGCGAAAGCGGTCTGATGATGCAGGGGGTGCTTATTGCCAAGGGGACGGAGAAAAAGCCTATTCTTTTCAGGTCAGCCGAGCCTGAAAGGGGCCGAGGCGACTGGGATGCAATCAATATCATAGGCAGCGACGGGGTCAGGAATTTAATTGAGTACTGCCGGTTTGAAGATGCGTACCGGGGCCTTCATTTTCATTTTTCCAATGTGTTTGTCCAGCAGTCTGTTTTCCGGAATAATTACCGGGCAGCCCAGTTTCAGGAGTCGACCGTTGAGCTGAGAAACAATCAGTTTTATCAGAATATCAGCGGTGTCCAGTCCAGGGACTCGAAAATCGTTCTTATCGGCAACCAGATCAGGGATAATGTGTTCGGCGCCAACTTTCTGCGGGCCCACCTGACTGTTCAGGACAACATCTTTGGGAATAATCTTGATTTCGGGCTCAAGATACGGGAAGGATTCCCGACCCTGAACCGCAATGTCTTTCACCATAACCGCTTCGGCCTCATGTTCAGC
>JAJRVA010000117.1 GCA_024277485.1 Deltaproteobacteria bacterium
ACAAAAGCACGGTCCTGACCGCCAGTCCAGCGCGCTCGGCGGCCAGCCGGTAATCCAGATATGCCGGCACCGGAATCACCGCGCGCCGGGCCCCGAGGGCGCCCGGCAGGACATGAATGATCTCGGTAGATCCGTTGGCCACCACCAGCTGCTCCTCGTCGATATTGAGCACTGCGGCCAGGACGGCGACCAGGACGGAGCTGCGCGAATCCGGGTAGTGGACCAGTTTTTCCACGTTGCGGCTGATGATCCCGCGCAAGGTCTCCGGGGGGCCAAGAGGGTTGATGCTGGCGCTGAAATCGAGGATTTCTTCTTGCCGGCAGCCTGCCCTTGCCGCCAGGGCAGCCAGGTTGCCGCCGTGTCTGGATAGATCGGCCATAACGTTCTTTTTCTCAACCTCTTCCAAAATTTCCGGCCGCAAACAAAAAAACCCGGACCGATTCATACCGATCCGGGGTCCCTGATTTCCCGCAGATACCTCTGCACAAGCCCTGGTCCGCGGGGCTCGTTCCCATTATCCCAGGCAGGTCTTCTGACTTTCCTCATCCTGCAACAGCCTTCCCGTCATTGAGACAGTGGCACACTCGGTCACAGGTACATCTTCCCTCTCATGGGATGAGGTTACAGCGGCGGGCCCGTCTCCGACTTGCACGGAGTTCCCTTTTCATCCGCAAACACGGAACCTGAGATTAATAAAACGATTATCTACTGAATAAAAAAAGCCTCGTCAATTTATTTATAGTGCGTTGCGGGGTGTCTTGAGAAATTGCTTTTTTGCCCCGACACCGTATCGCTGCCGAAATGAAAAAGGTCTCATGCGCCTGAACAAGTGAATATTGAAAAACACGCCCGTGTGAACACTTCCCGCACCCAGCGCATAAACATATAAATAATCATTAATATGTTTGCGTAAAAAGTCAAGGATAATTCTCTGGACGGGCTCATCCAACGGACAGTCAGCAGGTACCAGGCCTGTCAATCCAAGTTCACAATAATTCCTCTTCACCTCTTTACACCGGTCCGGGCGAAAATTTCTGGCTTAATGCAAAACATCAACCTTTGGACGATTTACAATGCAACAGCCTTTCTACTACATATGACATGGTCAAAGAAAGGCGTCGCTGCTGAATGGTTCCCGAACCAACCCATGCATTCCCGGAAGCATCAGCGGCCGCACTTTCTCCGGACACAGGACAGGGGGATTACAGGACCATGAAAATGCTGCAGAAGGAGGAATGAATGTTTCAACTGGAAACAGAGCAAAAGGTCTGCGAAGTCGGCGGGGTAAAGTTCGGCGGGCAGCCGGGGGAGTACCCGACCGTTATCTGTTCATCGATCTTTCAGAAAGGCGACAGGGTTTTTGAGGGGAAGCGCAAAGAGGGGTTTGACGAAAAAAGGGCAGCGGAACTCCTGCAGACCCAGGACAGGCTCCGGCAGGAAACCGGGGTGCCCGGTATGGCGGACATAGTCGCCAACACCGGCGAGGAGTTCAAGACCTATATCGACTTTGTTACGTCTGTCAGCGACATGCCCTTCTGCATTGACGCCTGGGTAATGAAGCCGAAACTGGAAGGCGCCGCCTATTGCGCCGAGAAAGGTCTGCTGGACCGCATGTTTTACAACAGCCTGACTGTCTGGGAGCAGGACCTGGAGACGGAAATCAGGGAAATTGCGGACATGGGGGTCAAGCATGTCCTGCTGGTGGCCTTTGACCAGGATGACCAGATGCCTTCAGGCCGCATTGCAGGCACCCAGAAGCTCCTTGACGCCATTGAAAAGGCCGGGGTGGAGTTTGAGAGTATTTTCGTTGACACCTCTGTCATGAACGGTCCGGCAACAGCCCTTTGCGGCGTGGCCAACAGGATGATCAAGGAAAAGTGGGGTTTTCCCACCGGCAGCGCGCCCAGCAACGGTTCCTACATGTGGAAAGAGGCCAGGGAGAAATGGGGCTTCAAGGGCTGGGCAGCGGCTGACGCCGCCCTGGAGTCGCTGTCGGCCTTTATGTATCATGACATGATTTTTTCCGGGCCCATGGCCGGCGCCACCCGCATCATGCCGGCGGTTGCCATGGCAGATGCCTTTCAGGCCACCGCTGTTTTCAGTGAAACAGGACGGCTGCCCAGGGACCCGGATCATCCGCTGCTGAAACTGTTTCCGGATTTTGTCGAGAACCTCAAGGCATCTGCTGACAGTTGAACACTTAACACTACTCTTGCACCAGGAGTCGTTCCATGTCGAACCAGGACCATCAAAAAAACGGCAATGTCTCTGACAGCGCCGCCTGTGCAAATCCAGGCAGCCCGGACGGGCTGTACGAGCCTCTTGAGCCGCGTATCGCCTCAGGCAAGGCGCCTGTTCTGGTCGAGATCATCTGCGAACGTGTCCACTGTGTCCTGTATGATTTTGCCATCAACACGGTTGACATGATCCTGGAAGAATTTGGGGACCAAGTTGACGTTCAGACGGTAATCAGGCAGGGCGACGAAAAAGATGCCGTACACTTTCTGGAGCTGTGCAGAAGGGCGGGCAAGATGCTGTCTGTCCCGACCATACTGATCAACGGGGAAGTGATGTTTACCACTGTCCCCCATCCAAATGACCTGGAAAAGGCTATCAAGGCTGTTTTGGAACAGAAAAAATAACCTGAAGGCGGCAGTCTGCCCGCCGCTTTGAAAACATGCATATTCAGGAGGAATAATGACTGAGTTGACCGGAAAAGAAAGAGTGGCGAAAATGTTCAGAAAGGAGCCCATTGACAGAATGCCCTGCTTCAGCGGCCAGGGGACCGTGACGGTACAGGCTATTGAAAAAATGGGTACCAGTTTTGCCAAAATTCACGGTGATCCCGAGTTAATGGCCGGAGCAGCGCTGACCTCAGCCAGGATGTGGAACCTGGACGGCCTGGTCATACCCTTTGACATGGCGACCGTGGCCGAGGCCATGGGGCGCGGGATTTCACTCTACGACGGCGCCGAAGGCATCATTTACCCGACCGTGCCGAACAAATGGAAGGATCTCGACGAGATCGATGTGCCGGCGGATTTTATGGGTAACGGCAGGATGCCGGTCATTGACAGGGCCTTTGCAATTCTCAAGCAGGAAGCCCCTGACCTGGCGATCGGGGCGTGGGTCCTCGGCCCGTTCACCCTGAGCGGCCAGATAATGGAGCTTGATATCCTCCTCAAGGGTCTGAAAAAGAAAAAGGACCAGATTGAGGCCTTTCTTGACCAGATGACCCGGGTTACCATTGACCTCTGCAAACATTACGAAGGCCTTGGCGTTGACTTCATCAGTGTCAGGGAAATGGGTTCCGGCACGGACCTGCTCTCCCCCCGGATGTGGAAGACCCTTATCCAGCCCAACCTGACCAGGGTCTTTGACGCCATCTCCATCCCTTCGGTCAACCATATCTGCGGCTCGACCGACATGATCATCGAGATGATGCACGAGTGCGGCGCCGATGCCTTAAGCGTTGACCAGAAAAACGATATTGTCGCAATCAGGGAAAAGCTGGGCAGTGATGTGCTC
>JAJRVA010000118.1 GCA_024277485.1 Deltaproteobacteria bacterium
ACCATGCCGGCAGCCGGGTCATCTTCCATGTACTGTGCCGCAAGACGCAGGCCCTCTCCCTGCAGCAGGGTATCGGGATTAAGGAATACAACATAATCCATGTCCCTTCCGACATGCTTTATGCCACAATTATTCGCCCGGGCAAACCCGATGTTTTCCCGCCGGTCCACGACCGAAACAATATCATTGCGTTTTACATCGTTCAGGTATCCTGTGTCATGCGACCCGGAATCAACGACCACCACCTGTTCGGGCGCAGCAGTCTGGGCGGCGACTGCAGCAAGACACTGCTCAATCACCCTGCCGGAATTGTGTGTTACAATAATAACAGCCGTTTTTGCCATCACCTGGCCCGAATAATCACAAAAAAATCCTCCTATACATCTGCAAGAGAAAATTTCCCTTGCCCTGGGATTCTCTTCTGCGCATGATGGAGTGAACCACATCAAGCTCTGCACTGAGGATACGCCCGACAAGCTCTTTATGGGATATCCCCCCCCCGGCCGCCAGAATACCTCTTCTTTTTTTGAGCATGGCGGGCAGCCCTCTGAAAAAACCCGCAACCCCGGAGATGTACCCCCCAATCTGGCCCTTTTTGACCGTGAACAGGAACCAGCACAACTGATAGACACAGATTGCCGGAAGAAACCTGAGAAACAGTGTAGCTGGATAATTCTTCACGAGCAGGAACAGGTTGTTCCGTGTCGAGAGCCGGACCGTGAACGCGTTGATCTTTGAACCGGTGGTGGCGCTTCCCACGTGATACACCCGTGCCTCCGGAACATACCTACAGAAAAAACCAGCCCGGTTAGCCCGGAAGTTCAAGTCAACGTCTTCAAGATAGGCAAAAAAATCCTCGTCAAAAAGTCCTACAGCGTCGAGCAGCGAACGCCTGTAGAAAGCAGCACCGCCGCAGGCCCCGAAAACCCGTCTTGCCTGGTTATAGGCAGGCCCGTCCTTCTCCATGGTGCCCAGCCGGTATCCTACGCCACCCCGGAGAAAACCGTCACCTGCCCCGTCCAGGACATCCCGTTCATGGAAGCTCAGCATCTTCGGGGCGAAAAAACCATCCTCATGCTCCAGAGATTCCAGGACAAGCTTCTCAAGACAGTCAGGAGCGAGTTCCGTGTCATTGTTGAGCAGAAAAACAAGGGGACCACTGCCGGAGTCTACCCCGGCATTGACAGCCGTACAAAAGCCGCGGTTACGAGCAAAACGTATGACATGGACCCGGGGGAATTTTTCCTGCAGCAGTTCCACGGACCCGTCAGTCGAACCGTTGTCAACAACCGTAACCGTGGAATTCCGGTAGACCTGGCAATCGATTGAGGCCAGGCAGGCACCAAGCAGCTCTTTCCCGTTCCAGTTGGGAATGATGATGTCGACGCGGGGCTCATTGTCAGGCATCAGGCGGCCTCAAACGTCGTGCACTCATTGCCGGGCAATTATTTTCCGGATATGATAAATGGGTTTGTGCTGGGATTCATGATAGGTGCGGACGACAAGCTCAGCCAACAGGCCAATGGTAATGAACTGAATCCCCATAAAGAGAAGCAGCACGGCAAGCAGAAGCAGGGGCCTGTCCGCAAGTGAAACTCCGTAAAACTGCCTCTGGATGGTCAAGACCAGAGCAATCAGAAAGCCGACCGTGGAGGCAACAAAGCCCAGAACACCGAAAACATGCAGCGGCCTGGTCCCGTAACTCAACATGAACTTGACGGTCATCAGGTCCAGGACCACCCTGATGGTCCGGGATATTCCATACTTGGAGATCCCGAACTGCCTGGGCCGGTGATTCACCTTGATTTCCGTAATTGAAATACCCATGCCGCTGGCAATGGCCGGAATAAAACGGTGCATCTCTCCATAGAGTTTAATATTTTCCGTCACTTCACGTTTAAAGGCTTTCAGGGTGCAGCCATAGTCATGCAGGCTGACCCCGGTTATCCAGGAAATAAGCCCGTTGGCAATTTTGGAGGGCAGCCTGCGCGAAAGAAAAGGATCCTTGCGATCGTAACGCCACCCGGTAACCACATCATACCCCTCGTTCAGCTTCCCGATCAGGTTCGGGATATCATGTGGATCATTCTGCATATCCCCGTCCATGGTGATGATGACCTCACCTTCAGCATGATCAAAACCTGCCGTCATGGCCGCGGTCTGACCGAAGTTTTTCCGGAAGCTGATAACTTTGACCGACGAATCAGCCTCATGAAGTGCTTCCAGAAGTCCGAGGCTTCCATCAGAGGAGCCGTCATCAACGAAAATCACCTCACTGGAAAGGGAAAGTTCCGTCAGCACCCCTTTCAACTCTACATACAGGGCCTGAATGTTTTCCTCTTCATTGTATATGGGAACAACAATCGAAATATCCACTTAGCCTCTCCGTTAAATTTCCATTGTTAAAATAAATAAATATCCGGCCAGCAGTCATTTCCGGTATGAAATGTCACACGCATGGCGCTCTCCGGAGGTGAGCCTATTTTCCAGAGAAATATTTCATAGTCTGCCGTGTCATGTTCATGCCCTCCTTTACTCGCACCATACGCCAGGACAGTGCCGGTATTGGAAACCTTGGGAAAA
>JAJRVA010000119.1 GCA_024277485.1 Deltaproteobacteria bacterium
AGCCATGACTGGGAAACACACCTCTGCAAAAACATGTCAACCCAAAACACACTACCCGTCGACCGCGATCTATCCCGGCACCTTTGATCCCATAACCAACGGTCATATCGACATTATCAAAAGGGCATTGCGCCTCTTTGACAGGGTCATCATCGTCATTGCCATTAATGCCCAGAAAGCCCCCCTTTTCTCGCTGGAAGAACGTATCGACATGATACATTCCTGCTTTACCCACAACTCGGACTGTGTTGAGGTGGACGTCACTGACGGGCTTATTGTTGATTATGCCGTCCGGAAGAATGCCGGGGCCATTGTCCGCGGTTTGCGGGCTGTTTCTGATTTTGATTATGAATTTCAGCTGGCCCTGATGAACAGAAAATTAGAGCGCAGGGTTGAAACTGTCTTCCTGATGACCGGTTTCAGGTGGATATTTATCAGCTCAAGCATCATTAAGGATGCTGCCAAACACAACGGAGACGTGAGCGGCGTAGTTCCCGCCCATGTCAAATCCGCATTGAAGAAAAAATTCAGCTGACATTTTACCGGTTCATGTTATGGCTCACGACCCGGTTTCTCCGAAAAAAAGCCGCAGGCGATTTTTGTTCAGTTACCTCAGGTGGACCTTTGCCGTCACCTCGGTGATACTTCTCTATCCCCTCTACCGCTTCACCAATCATACTGTCAAGCCGCAACCCCGCCATATTACAGTCAACACAAATCTTCCGCCCGGTGGGGTACATACTGAACATGACTTTATCCTGTTCATGCTGGACAGCGGTCCGCTGGCAGTATCCAGAAGCTGTACCCACCTGGGCTGCAGGGTCAATTTCCGCAAGGAACTTGACCTCATAGAGTGCCCCTGTCACCAGAGCCGGTTTTCAGTCCGGGGAACCAGGCTGTCCGGTCCCGCAAAACTGGATCTGCCGACCTTTGCCGTTACTCTTCTTGAAGATGAAAAGGGTGAAGCCACAGGGTATGTTGTAACCATATGAACAGTGTGCGATCAGGGACAGGTGTTATCGGCCTTCTCAGGCAGAAGTTCTGCGATGTGGGTTGGGGAGGGAACGCGCTGATAAGCCTCTATATATCCATTGTTTCAGGAGTAATTGTTGCTCTGCAGTATTCTCCGGCAGAACCGTTTTACTCCATATCCTCAATTGAACTCCTCATTCCGTACGGCTCGTTCTGGCGGGCAATGCATTATTACTCGAGCCAGGCGTTTCTTTTTTTGCTGATCTTCCACTTTATTGCTGTTGCCTGGGAAAACACCCATTATTATGATCGCGCTGCGTGGGTGAGGCTGGCCATGAGTATTCCGATAACATTCCTGCTTCTCTTCACAGGCTATATTCTCCGTGATGATGCCACCGGGGAAGCAGCCGGATTGATTGCTGAAAACATCACCCTGGCCATTCCCCTGATAGGGAACTGGCTGAACAACTTTTTTCTGGCAGTCTCAACAGGCGGACTCAAAAGAGTTTATGCGCACCATCTGGCGGGGCTCATGATCATAGGTGCCTGGTGCGTATGGCCGCACCTTCGCCGATACTCCACCCGCTGGCGTTTCCACCTGCCCCTGATCTGCCTGCTGCTCCTGTCAGCCGTTTTCCTGGTAACGCCGATTGAACCCCAGCGGTTCGGCCTGCTGCACATTGCCGGTCCATGGTTCTTCCTTGGCCTGCAGGAGCTGCTGCGCTACATGCACCCGTTCTGGGCCGGAGTGGTTTTTCCCGGCCTGTTGATAACCGCCCTGCTCAATCTTCCGCACCAGGGCCGCAGGCGTGTTGCCTACCTGGCCCTGACAGGCCTGTGGCTGGTGGTGTATCTCATCCTGAGCTGGGTCAGTTACCTGAGGATCTGACTCTCACTCCCCCAACACCTCATTCCCAATTCCTAATTCTTAATTCCCAATTCCCACCTGTCAGTACTCCAGTTCCCCCTGGTCATTTTCCGTTATCCCGACAATTGCAATACCCGCTTTGTCCGCTATCCTGACCATCGCATCCATATCAAAGACCAGGGACTGGCCGGCTTCAACCGCCAGGACGCTCCCCCGTACACGTTCCAGGGTTTCCACAGTCCGCAGCCCGGTGGCGGGAAGATCAAAACGGAAATCCTGGTTTGGTTTCTTTACCTTCACCACAACCGCCCCGGACTCGGCAAGCTCCCCTCCCCTCTGTATCGCTGCATCCGTCCCCTCTATTGCCTCGACCGCCACAACACTCCGATCCCGCACGACAACACATTGACCGATATCAAGGCGGCCTATTTCCCGCGCCATCCGCCAGCCGAACCGGATATCCAGCGCCTGCTCGGAGGTCGGTTTTTTCCGGGTCAGTACTCCAGGGGGAAACAGCAGGTGCTCCAGGTAACTGGTCGAGGCAATGACCTGAATTCCCTCGTTTTCAAGGACTTTCGCAACAGCCCGGAGAATGGCATCATCCTGGTGCACATCAATTTTGTTCCACAGGCTTAAGCCCTTCAGGTCCGGGAGTACATCCCGGAATATCCGTGTTTTTGTTATCTTGCCTGCAAAGACCACCTCCTGTATGCCC
>JAJRVA010000120.1 GCA_024277485.1 Deltaproteobacteria bacterium
CCTGTTCCCGGTCGATATATCCCAGCCGGTAGGCAATTTCTTCAATACAGGCAATTTTGAGTCCCTGTCGTTCCTGCACTGCCTGCACGTAACTGGCAGCCTGCTGCAGCGATTCATGCGTTCCGGTATCAAGCCAGCAGAATCCGCGGCCTAACAGCTCAACCTTCAACCTGCCCTGCTTGAGATAGCTTCTGTTGATATCGGTTATCTCCAGTTCGCCCCGGTCAGAGGGCGTGATGGATCCGGCAATATCGACAACGGTATTGTCGTAGAAATACAGTCCGGGTACTGCGTAACGCGATTTGGGATGCTGCGGTTTTTCTTCAATGTCCATGACATTCATGTCTTCATCAAATTCAACGACACCATACCTTTCCGGGTCCCTGACCAGATAGCCGAAGATGATGCCCCCGGTGGTCAGGCGTGCACAGCGCTGCACTATATCTGCAAAGCCGTGTCCGAAAAAGATATTGTCTCCAAGAATCAGACAGACACTGTCCCTGCCGATGAAATCTCTTCCAATGAGAAATGCCTGGGCCAGCCCTTCCGGATGCGGCTGCGGGGCATAAGATATATTCAGACCAAGATGGGCCCCATTGCCGAAAAGTTCTGAAAAACGGGGAAGATCATATGGGGTTGATATGATGAGAATATCCCGGATGCCGGCCAGCATCAGAGCGGACAGGGGATAATAGATCATCGGCTTGTCATAGATTGGAATAAGCTGCTTGCTCATGACCCGGGTGAGGGGATAGAGTCTGGTCCCGGAACCTCCTGCCAGAATTATGCCTTTCATCGGTTATTCCTTATATGCGGATATGTGGTTATCAGTCGTCATGTCCAGAAGACCGACATGCATTGCCGGTCTTTTGAGTTGACCTCTTGAAAAAGTTATTTATACTCTAATCTTAGTGACTTTCAAGGGCTACTTTGATTCCTGTTGGGGCTGATCCATGACTGAACCGCTGCAGTGTTTTACCGCTTATGATGTCAGGGGGCGGGTGCCGGGCGAGCTTAACCCGGAGATCGCCGGCAGAATAGGGCTCGCATTTGCTCGGCAGTTCGGGCTTGAAAAAATCGTTATTGCAAGGGACATGCGATTGTCAAGTCCAGAGATCGCTATGGCCCTCGCCGAGATACTGGTGCGCCGGGGAGTAACGGTTCTTGATATCGGCCTGGCCGGTACGGAAGAAATGTATCATGCGGTTTTCAGCGGGGAGGAAAACGGTGTTGATGGCGGGATCATGGTAACTGCAAGCCACAATCCTGCTGATTACAACGGCATGAAGCTGGTGCGAAGCGGTGCCCGTCCGGTCAGCAGTGACTCAGGCCTCTGGGAAATCGCAGAAAAAGCAGCATCCGAATCATGGTGCGAACGGGTTCTGAGTAAAACCGGCCCACCTGGGCGGGTTGAAAACATGGCCGGTAAAAACAGCTATATCAGACACCTCCTGTCCTCTGTGCAGGCCATGGACCTGCAGCCGCTGAAGTTGGTTGTGAACGCGGGCAACGGATGCGCCGGGCCTGTTGTGGATCTGCTTGAGGAACACCTGCCTTTTTCCTTTGTCAAACTGAACCATGATCCTGACGGAACCTTCCCAAACGGGGTGCCTAATCCCCTGCTTCCGGAAAAAAGAGAGGCCACGGCCCGGATTGTCCGAGAGCATAACGCTGATATGGGGATCGCCTGGGACGGGGATTTTGACAGGTGCTTTTTTTACGATGAAACGGGCCGCTTTATAGAGGGGTATTATATTGTCGGTCTCCTGGCCTCATCCATATTGAAACAGCATCCCGGCGCGACTGTCCTTTATGATCCCCGTCTTGTCTGGAATACCAGGGAGATGGTGCTGGAGGCAGGAGGTGTATCTTTGATGACCCGTACCGGCCATGCCTTTATCAAGGAAAAGATGCGTGAGACCGGGGCTGTGTACGCCGGGGAAATGTCGGCACATCATTATTTCAGGGACTTTGGCTGTTGTGACTCGGGTATGATTCCCTGGCTGCTGGTCTGTCAGTTGATCAGCCGGTCAGGCAGGCCGCTTTCCGCGATGGTCAACGACAGGATGGAGGCGTATCCGGTAAGCGGGGAGATAAATTCGGTTGTTGATGATCCGGACAGTGTGCTTGAGCGGATGAAAGAAAAATATAATGACGGTGAGATGGATTTTACCGACGGCCTGAGCGTGACATTTTCCCGATACCGGTTTAACGTAAGAAAATCGAATACTGAACCGGTGCTCCGGCTCAATGTGGAAACCCGGTCCGACCGGGACCTTCTCGAGGAAAAAACAGGGGAATTGCTGGCCCTGATTCGGAAAGATGGGGGGAAGGTTGAAGGTTGAAGATGGTGGGGGGTATAAGTGAAAACGTCTTCTGACAACCTTCCGTCTGAACAGCTTCAGCCTGTTTCAACTTCATTTATATACAATACATTACGATTCCAGATGAAAACGTTAACCCGAAAAATTGCTATACTTTTGCCGGAGGAGAAATTGTGTCCATTCAACCTGTAATTTTAGCCGGCGGGACCGGCTCGCGGCTGTGGCCCCTGTCCAGGGAACTGTATCCCAAGCAGCTTATCAACCTGACCGGCTGCCATTCCCTTCTGCAGACAACGCTTCAGCGGGTCCATGGCCTGCCGGAGATACTCCCGCCGGTCATTGTCGCGGGGGAGGAGCATCGTTTCCTGGCCAAGACCCAGGTGGAGGAACTGGGCATCTTTCCGGAATATCACCTGCTGCTTGAGCCGGTGGGGCGAAATACGGCGGCGGCCATATGCGGCGCTGCTGTGTATGTGCAGCAGCATGTTGATGAGAATGCGGTCCTGCTTGTTTTGCCGGCTGACCACCTGATAACCGGTGTCGATGCCTTTGCAAAGGTTGTCCGGGAGGCCTGTCATCTTGCGGCAGAGGGCAACCTGACGACTTTCGGCATAGTTCCGGAGCGCCCTGAGACAGGCTACGGGTATATTGCCAGGGGTGAGGGCTGCCGGGTGCGTTCTTTTGTCGAGAAGCCGGACCTGGAGACCGCCGAAGAGTATGTGGCCAGTGGAGAGTACCTGTGGAACAGCGGCATGTTCGCCTTTTCAGCGCAGACCCTGCTGGCTGAATTTGCCGAACACGGTCCCGCCATCCTGGCAGGCATGTCGGACGCCGTTACCCGTGGCACCACGGACGGGGTCTTTTTCCGGTTTGACCGGGCAGCCATGGAAAAGTGTCCCCATGATTCCATTGACTATGCCCTCATGGAAAAAACGGTCCGCGCCGCAGTTGTCAAGGCGGATATCGGCTGGAGTGATGTCGGTTCATGGCGGGCTCTCTGGGAGCTTGAGGAAAAAGACGGGCAGGGAAATGTGCTGTCCGGCGATGTGATGCTGGAAGATGTGCAAAACTCCCTGATC
>JAJRVA010000008.1 GCA_024277485.1 Deltaproteobacteria bacterium
CCATGATGAGGTACCGCCCCAGCACGTCGGAAGTTGACGGGTCATCGTGGCAGGAAACGGTGGTGAGCGGCCGGTCGAGCTTCCAGGCCATGTACTGCCTGAAGCGTGTTTTTCCGCAGCCGGTGGGACCCTTGAGCAGCAGGGGCAACCCTGAAAGATATGCTGACTCGGCAAGCACGACCTCATCACCCACCGGAAGGTAATAGGGCTCCTTTTTGATACGGTGCTCGTCAAGTCGAATATTTTTATTCATATTGACTCCTATTCTCATTTAAGAAAAATCTAATGCATTTCAATTGAATAACAAGCAGGGTCTGACGTAATTCTATTATTTTGTGCATTGCGCCATGCTGGAATGGGAGTTAGATTGCCGTATATATGGTAAGGTGAACGCATGTGTGTAGATCTTCATATTCATTCCCATTATTCCGATGGCACAGCTTCCCCTGCACAGCTGGTGGCAATGGCATCCGCTGCAGGTCTTGCTGCCATCTCCCTGACCGACCATGATACGGTTGACGGCATCCGGGAGCTTGCCGCTCATGCTGCAAAGGCTGATCTTGCCATCATTCCCGGCCTTGAAGTCAGTTCAACTCACCGGGAGTTTTCCCTGCACATTTTAGGTTACGGGATTGATCCTGAAGATACCGGCCTGAAAACCTGGCTGAAACGGCTTCAACAGGGAAGAGATGCGCGCAATGAACAGATCATTACGCAAATACAGGACCTGGGACTTGATGTCAGCATGAATGAACTTGAAGCCCTGTCGACTTGCGGCCAGACAGGCAGACCCCATATTGCCACCCTGCTGCTGAACAAGGGAATTGTCACAACCACCCGGGACGCCTTTAAATATTACCTGCGCAAGGGGGTGCCGGCATGGGCCGGCCGGTTCACATACACTGCAGCACAAAGCATCAAAGCGATCCACCGGGCCGGAGGAGCCGCAGTTCTTGCCCATCCCGGCCAGCTGGCGCCTGACCTGAAGTGCCTGCCACTGCTCCTGGGAGAACTTGTGGAGCGTGGGCTTGACGGACTGGAAGTCTTTTACCCGGGTCATTCAGCCAAGGTGACACAGCGGCTGATGGCGCTGGCCGGCAGATACGGACTGATGATGACAGGCGGCAGTGACTACCATGGAGACAACAAGCCCACCTCCAAAATGGCGAGCAGCAGAAACGGTTTCTGCCCGCCTGACAGTATACTCGAACCACTCAACAAAAAAATAAGTGCTTTTCAGAACCGTAACCTGTAGAATTTATAAATAAAACCCTTGAGAAAATCTGCCATGCATACAGTACTTATTGTTGATGACGAGCCCAATTACCTGATTGTTCTTTCCGAGCTCCTGCGTGATGAAGGATTCGAGGTCTTTACCGCTGAAAGCGCGCAGGAGGGTCTCCCCCTGGTGCGGAACACCGACCTTGACCTTATCATTTCCGACATGAAAATGCCTGGAATGGACGGTATTCAGTTCCTTGAGCAGGTTAAAAAAATCACCCGGGATCTGCCGGTTATCCTCATCACTGCATACGCCGAAGTTGAGAAGGCTGTAGAGGCTATGCACCTGGGGGCCTTCACATACCTGGCCAAGCCGTTTTCCAATGAAGCCCTTCTGGCAAGCGTACACAAGGCCATAGAGCACTATGACCTGGTCCGTGAAATCAAAAGGCTCCGGGAAGAAATCACTCCCAGGTCGGGTTTTGGCCGCATGATAGGTAAAAATGACCGTATGCGGGCGGTATATCAGCTGATTGAAAAAGTTGCCCCGGCCCCGTCATCCGTTCTTATTACCGGGGAATCCGGCACCGGCAAGGAGCTCGTTGCCCGGGCCATTCATGACCTCAGCCCCAGGAAGGAGGCGCCGTTCATCTCCGTCAACTGCGCGGCGCTCTCCCCCAACCTGCTGGAAAGCGAGCTTTTCGGTCACGAAAAAGGCGCCTTTACAGATGCCATTGCCATGCGCAAAGGACGTTTCGAGCTTGCCGATACAGGGACCCTGTTTCTTGATGAAATCGGGGAAATGCAGCCGGCCCTGCAGGCCAAGCTGCTGCGGGTCCTCCAGGAAAGAAGCTTTGAAAGGGTCGGGGGAAACCGGACTCTCCACGTTGATGTGCGTATCCTCACCGCCACCAACAAGGACCTGAAGGATGAGGTTGACAAGGGAAAATTCAGGGAGGACCTGTATTACCGGCTCAACGTCATCAATATTCATCTGCCGCCCCTGCGGGAACGCGTTGATGACATACCCCGCCTGGTCACCTTTTTTCTCGAAAAAAATGCCCGGCAGTTAGGGAGGAAGGACCTGGAAATATCTCCGGAAGCCCTCCGCCTGCTGGTTTCCCTGCCGTGGGAGGGGAATGTCCGTGAACTGGAAAACACCATCGAACGGGCGGCAATCCTCTGCAATAATGACCGCATTGAACCGGAAGACGTGCAGCCCGATTCCCGGGACCTGGCTGCAAGCCAGGAGTGGAGCTCCAGCCTGGAACTGAGCCAGTTTATCCCTGAAAACCTCGCTCTTGCCGATATCCTGAACGGTATCGAGGAAAAACTGGTCCGCCAGGCCCTTGAAGACGCCAACCAGGTTCAGGCAAGGGCGGCTGAAAAGCTTGGCATCACAAAAAGCCTGCTCCAGTACAAGATGAAAAAATACAAGCTGCAGCGTAAAAAACGCTGAAAAAAACCTCTGACCCACCGGGTAGAGTGCGGCACCGATGCGGGGCGCCCCATGCGACCACAACCGACTGCTTATTTTTTCGCGGCGGCAGCCACCTGCGGCAGGGGATACCCTGTCTCCCTGCCCCCCCAGTTCAACTTGTTGCGCAGAATGGTGAAATATCCCTTGTTCGGGGAGCTGAACAGCTGCAGCGGTTTGGCAGCCGACTCCACGATCAGGCAGTCATTTTCACGCATGTCCCAGGAAAACCGGCCGTCAACCATGACCTTTACATCACTGGCCGGGCCGGTCAGCTGGGTAGTGATCCGTGTCTGAGCTGCCAGCAGAACAGGCCTGCTCTCGAGCATAAACGGGCAGATAGGGGTTACCAGCAGCGTTCCCAGGGCCGGGTGGACAACCGGTCCGCCGGCGGAAAGGTTATACGCTGTTGAGCCGGTGGGGGTGGAAATGATAAGCCCGTCCGCCTTGTACGTGGTGATATATTCATCATCAGCCCAGGAACAGAGCCGGATGACCTTTTCCACGTTCCCTTTGATAATGGCGACCTCGTTGAGCCCGAAAAGAGATTCCTTGCCCTGCCCCGCATCATCTGAGACAAGCCGGACCTTGAGCATCATCCTCTTTTCGATCTGCCC
>JAJRVA010000121.1 GCA_024277485.1 Deltaproteobacteria bacterium
CGCCGGTGTAACCAGTACATACCGGAAGCGGGGGATAATCCCCATTACACCGGCGGTAATCACCTGACCCTCGAAAAGAGGCCACAGGAGAATATCCGAAGAAAAATCCTGCTTTTTGAAAAATGCTTCTATCTCGGTTCGAAGTTCTCCGGCAGGCATGGGGGTGCAACTCCAGAGCCATCTGACAAGCGGCGGGAAGAACAGGACCAGGAAAAAAACAAAGACAACAAACAGGATCAGATCCCCCCAGTAGGTCTGCATAATCCTGGTGAATCCCGGTATCTGCAGCAGGGACAAAATGTCAAAAACCAGGGACAGCACCAGCCAGGGCAGAAGTATGGGCAGGTTGATTTTTATGTTGGCCGCTATGAAATCAACCAGGGTGTACGAACGCTGGAAAACAGTCTCATAGTGCCGCCTGGCGGATGTCCACATGAGGACAAGAAAAACAACGAAGACGGCTATACCGCCAATATTGGCTAATACCGGCAGGCGGCCGCCAAACGACAGAGGCTCCAGGTAGTATTTCAGATCAAAAACATACAGAACAACGACAAAAAACAGAACCGCAAGGACGGAAAGCCTTTTCTCGTTCGCAAAGTAGCTGTTTGCTGACCCGATACCGCTGCGAAAGAAAACCTTCCGACAGATACGAAAATAGAGATACAAAAGAAACAGAACCGCCGGGATGGCCGCCGGTGGCGGTACCCACGGAGTAGCCGGTGCACTGTCGGCAGACAGTACAAAAATAACGATCAGGAAATATATGAGATTGTTATAAAACATGCAGCATCTTTATTTCAGGCGGTGTAATGAGGCGACCAGGACGACAGCCGCCTGTGATGACCGAGACAATACGGAATTTCACAATCCATCTTCCACTCAGCCCTCTGGATCGTCATTCTACCTTACACCCATCAAAAATGCTGAAAAAAAATTGGACAAGTCTTCCTGTTTTCCATAAAATACATAAATGATATGCGAAGTGCAGTTACTGGATATACATGGATATGTAGGTAGATTGGGTTTCATATTTCCAGCAATCATACAAACACAAGGAAGCCTTCGATGACACATTCACCATCCAATCCATCACTGTCCGCCCTGCGCTGTTCCCTGCTTGCCAGCGCAGTCTCGCTCGTCATCACCCCGGTTGCGGCCAACCAGGCCATGGCCGCCGTCATTCAGGTAAGAGGGGCCTGTTCCCTGGTGGATGCCATCTATTCCGCCAACGCGAACGCCTCTGCAAACTGTACCGCCGGCGATGCGGCGGGGACCGACACCATTGTCCTGCAGAACAGTTCCGTTTACACTCTGGACACGCTCAACAATAAAACCGACGGGTCCAACGGTCTGCCCCTGATAGACTCGAACATCACCATCCAGGGAAATGATTCCACCATTTCCCGCTCCAGCTCCGCACCTGACTTTCGCCTGTTTCATGTAACGGCGGGGAACACGCTCACACTGGATAATGTCACGGTCTCCAACGGGATTGCTTCGGAACCAGGCGGTGCTGTTTTCAACCGGGGAACGGTCAAGATACAAAACAGGAGCAGCCTGTCCGGCAACAGCAGCGCGAAATTCGGCGGCGGGCTGTATAATGCCAACAACTCCACGGCCGTCCTCACCAACAGTACGGTTTCGAAAAATGTGGCCAATGATGGCGGCGGCATAGCCAGTGGTCTTGGGGCCGTGCTGCAAATCGAAGAGTCCACCATAACGGGGAACAGCGCCCAGGGTGTTGTGGTTTTTTCCATCAGCGGAGGCGGGGGACTGCTGAATTACGGCAGCCAGGTTCTGCTGATCAACGCCACTGTATCGGGAAACAGTGTAGCCGCCTCTCTGAATGGGGGTGGCATGTACAACTCCTACAGCTCCATCACGCTGATCAACAGTACGATCTCGGGAAACAGTGCAGACAGTGGTGGTGGCTTTTTCAACAAATCAAGTCATGTCCAGGTATTCTTTTCCACTGTATCCGGGAATAGCGCCAGCCTCTATGGCGGCGGTCTCTTTGACACAACAAGTACCATTACCCTGGCCAACTCCACCGTGTCGGGAAACAGTGCGCCTGGTATCGGCGGCATCCATAACGCTGGCGGCACGCTCTCCCTGACCAATTCCACAGTCTCCGGGAACAGCGCCACCTTTCTGAGCGCCAACGTGTACAACGCTGGAAGCTCGGTCGCCAGGCTGAGCAACTCCATAGTCGCCAATGCCATGGGAGGCAGCGACTGCGGCGGCGGCGGCCCACTTACCGATGTCACCAGCAACTGGTTTGAAGACAACAGTTGCGGCAGGACGGGCAACGGCGACCCCAGACTCGCTCCCCTGGCCGACAACGGCGGCGCCACGCAAACCCATGCCCTTCTGAGAGACTCCGGCGCCATTGACGCGGGAGATAATGCCGTCTGCGCCGCCGCCCCTGTCAACAATCTGGACCAGCGCGGCATCACCCGGCCACAAGGGGAAAAATGCGACATAGGGTCTTTTGAATACAAGGGATCAAAATTCTTCGTCATTCCGGCAAAAAATGGCAAAACCGTGATCTTCAAACTCTGATGAAGTCGTAAATCGTGATTAAACACACCGATAAGCTAAAGCGTTACAACGCTGAACCGCCGGTTTCGTAATTTTTTTCGAAACCGACAAATTCCAATCTTTTCAGTTTGCAGCACCTCGTTTTGACTTCCACCAACCGATTGACCGGGAAACCCTTTCTGACACTCCTATGACCGAAGCCCTGCACAGCAAATCCACTCCTGGTTTTGTCCAGTTTCTGCACCAGGCGGGCATCTCCCTCGCGGTTTCCACCTACCAGGCCGGCAAACTGATCCTGATGCGTGAGGATGCAGGTGGCCTCAACACCCATTTCATTGAGATGGAAAATCCCATGGGTATCGCCCTTGGAGGCCCGCGGCTCAGTATCGGCACGGGACCATTTGTCCTTGATCATTACAATATGCCGGCAGTGGCCCCCAAGGTTGATCCCCCTGGCCGGCACGATGCCTGTTACCTGCCCCCGGAACTGCACGTTACCGGTGATATCGATATCCATGAAATGGCCTTTGGCCGCAATGATGAACTGTGGCTGGTCAACACCAGGATGTCCTGCCTGTGTACCCTGGAACGTTCGCACAGCGTCACCCCTCGCTGGCGACCGCCTTTCATCACGGCCTACGACCTCTCCGACCGCTGCCACCTGAACGGCCTGGCGATGCGGGACGGCAGACCTGCCTGGGTCACTGCGCTGGGAACCTCCGACACCCCCGGTGGTTGGCGTGACAACAAGGCGTCCGGCGGCATACTGATGGAGGTCGAGACTGGGAAAACGCTCTGTGAAGGTCTGTCCATGCCGCATTCCCCCCGCTGGCATAATGACAGGCTCTGGGTGCTGGAGTCCGGGGCCGGCAACCTGCTTGAGGTAGATCCTAAATCAGGAGAAACCACGCTCATTACCGAAGTACCCGGATTCTGCCGCGGGTTTGATTTTGTCGGTCGCTACGCTGTTGTCGGCCTGTCGCAGGTACGTGAAACCGCCGTATTTGCCGGACTGCCCTTGACCAGACGCTGCCATGACCGGCACTGCGGGGTCTGGGTAATCGATACGGTTGAGGGACAGGTCATCGGCTACATGGTCTTTTCCGGCGGGGTTCAGGAAATTTTCGCCGTTCAGGTCTTGCCGGCCCGCTTTCCCGCCCTGCTTGAGCTCACGCATCCGCTGGTACGTACATCGTATTCCCTGCCCGACGAGGCCCTGGCAGAGGTGGCCCAACCGGATGATGTGCAGGTGCAGTTTGAAAAAGCGCTGCAGCACTATCAGAACGGAGAACTGGTACAGGCTGCGCAGTGCTGGGAAAAGATGGCCGCTCAACCGGGATCTCCCCTGCTGGCTGACTACCACCTCGGAGTGGTCCTGTCCGACCTGGAAAAATGGAACAGGGCCATCCAGGCCCTGAACAGGGTCATTGAACGTGAAGCCGATCACGCCGAAGCCCATAACAGCCTCGGACATGCCTGGGCGGGCAAACTCGATTTCGACAGGGCCCTGTTTCATTATGAGCGGGCTATCGCCGCTGACCGGCAGTATGCCACAGCCCATTTCAACCGTGGCCTGCTGCTGCTCAAACGAGGTCAATACACCGAGGGCTGGAAGGAATACGAGTGGCGCTGGAGCCTGCCTGCATTTACCCCCTTTGACTGCCCGCAGCCCAAGTGGTCCGGAGAGGATATCAGTGACAAGACCCTGCTGGTTCATACCGAGCAGGGGAACGGAGATGCCATTCAATTCGCCCGTTTCCTGCCCATGGCCGCCCGCCGCTGCAGAAAGCTGATTCTGGTCTGCAGCGAATCTCTCCGGCTGCTGTTCAAGCAGGTCGAAGGAGTCTCTGAAATCCGTCTGCCGGGGAGTCTGCCTGCCGACCTGTTCGATGTGTACTGTCCCATCATGTCCCTGGCCGGCATCCTGGACATCACCCTTGACACCCTTCCCGCCGCCACACCATACCTGCAGATACCCGATGAAGTGACAGTACCGACCCTCCCTGACACCAGCCGGCCCAGGATCGGTCTCGCCTGGGCCGGCAGTCCCACCCAGGCCATCAATCATCACCGGTCCTGCCCCCTGGATATCATGCTCAACCTGACCCGGATACCGGGAATCGATTTCTACAGCCTGCAGATACCGGTGAGCGGAGAGGAAAAACAGGCGCTCGCCGACCACGATGTCATCGACCTGGAACAGGAACTGGTCAGCTACGCACATACCGGGGCGCTGGTCCGACAAATGGACATGGTGATCAGCGTCTGCACCTCGGTGGCCCACCTTGCGGCAGCGCTTGACATACCCACCTGGATACTGATTTCTCCCCATGCCGACTGGCGCTGGCTTGAAGAACGGCAGGACAGCCCCTGGTACCCGCGCGTACGCCTGTTTCGACAGCAACTGGGGGAAAGTTGGGAGAAATTGATCACGCGCACAGGTGCCGCACTTGTCTAAAAAATACCAAGGCACTCTGCCTTCATTTTTTTTCACCTGTACCAAGAAAAATATTGACCATGCCGTATTTCCTGGTAGTATATAATGTTCATTGTACGAGATGGGCCTATAGCTCAGTTGGCTAGAGCCACCGGCTCATAACCGGTCGGTCCCTGGTTCGAGTCCAGGTAGGCCCACCAAAATAAAAATACCAGGGACGGTTGGAGCATTGCTGGATCCGGCTGTACCCGCAGACGTAAGACAAGAATCTTGATTAGTATTTCCGGATACCGAAAACGTATCTTTTATAAACACAATCTAATCGGCAATATGTCAGTTAAAGAGGTACCTCCCTGCGGATGTACCTCTTTTTCTTTGCCTGGGGACCATGCCACCAACCGTACAGGATATTCTCAACATTATTGAAAAAATTGCCCCGACAAGCCTGGCGGAATCCTGGGATAACGTGGGTCTCATGATCGGGAACCCTTCGGCCCCGGTCCAATCCATTCTGCTTGGCCTTGACCCCACCCTCTCACTCCTTGACGAAGCGGCATCACTGGGTTCAAACCTGCTGATTACACACCACCCGGCCATCTTTCACCCTCTCAAATCCGTCATACTTGACCATCCTGACGGCCGTTTTCTCAACACGGCTCTCAGCGGGAAAATGAATGTTATCAGCTGCCACACCAACCTGGACGCCGCACCTGATGGTGTCAGCGACTGCCTGGCAAACAGGCTGGGCCTGACAGACATACAGCCTCTCTCCTCCCGGGACGGTGATGACGACCCGCAAGCCGGCCTGGGACGGACAGGGAATTTCAAGGAACCGGTCTCTGCCGATGATTTTATCAGGCGCCTCAAGGAAGCCTGCAACCCGCCCTGGATACTTGCGGCAGGCCCGCGACCGGAAAAAATTGAACGGGCAGCCGTCTGCGGCGGATCATGCTCCGAACTTGCCGAGTCTGCCATGCAGTCGGGAGCCCAGGTCTTTGTTACCGCTGAAGTAAAGCACAGTGTTGCCGGCTGGGCGGAAGAGGCAGGCATGTGGATCATTGATGCCGGTCATTTTGCCACCGAGAATCCTGTCATGTCCCATCTGGCACACGCTCTGTCAAGGGAAGCGGAGCAAGAGTTTTCCGGGCTTGAAATCCGGGTGTCCGAAAGGCAGGCCTCATCACTGCTGCTCGCATAATGGAAAAATGACCGGTGAAAACAAAATCTCTCCAAAAAAACACACTGCATGCCTGCGCGCAAAACAAAAAAGAAAAAAGAGCCTGCGCTGTCTGCAAGGCTGATAATATACAACATAACGCAACATAACGACTGAAACATACTTTTAGCCATCTTAGCCATCTCAACAAGGAGTGCACCATTGAACGAAGAAATCAGCAAACTCATAGACCTGCAGAACATCGATTCAGAGATCGATGGCTTTGACAAAGAGATTGACGATCAACAGCTGGAAGTTGCCGAAATGGAACAGGCCATCTCTGAAAAGGAAGACACCATTCAACAGTGCCGGGAAAAAATCGAAGCGTTCAACCGGCAGCAGACTGAGATAAACGAAAGCCTTGAGGAGGCAAAGACCCGCATCAAAGACAGTCAGAATAAAATGATGCAGGTGCAGACCAGCCGCGAACACCAGGCTCTCCTTAAGGAAATCGAAGACAACAAAAAGTTGATTAAAAACAACGAAGAGCAGCTTCTCACCATCATGGAGCAGATTGAACAGCTGCAGAATGAAATGGAAGAGCTGGAAAATCTCTGTAAAGGCAAGAAAAAACAACTTGCCGAAGGGGTTAAAAAGGTTGAAAAGGCTGTAAGAAAAATAAACACCCGAAAAAAAACAGTCCTGAAAAAACGCAAATCTCTTGCACCCGACCTGCAGCCGGCCACCTTGAAACGATACGACATACTCCGTATCAAGCGCAGTGGCAGTGCCGTTGTCGGGGCAGTAAACGGAATCTGCCAGGGATGTTTTATGGCTATCCCCCCGCAGCAGTTCAACGAAGTTCGCAAAGGCGACAAACTGAACTTCTGTCCGACATGCCAGCGTGTCCTCTACTTCGAAGAGGAAGTCGAAACGACTGATGCCTGACCGGACCAGCAGGAACAGGATATTTCAGACCCTGGCCGACAGGCTGCCGGAAGACCTGCTCAGAGAACTCCTTCCGGATATACCGCCTGGAACAGTACGAGACCTGCTCCGTGAGAAGGATTCTGTGCAGAGCCAGCCGCCGGACGAAATCCGTAAAACCCCTGTCCCGGGAGTTTTACCTTTCCAGTCCGCCATGTCGGTATCGCATTCCGTAAACGGTCCATGTTCCCTCTATACGGACGGTGCATCCAGGGGGAATCCCGGCGAAGCGGGGGCCGGGGCGGTTCTGATGGACTGCCACGGAAACGAACTGGCCGCCCAGTCACTGTACCTGGGTCAGTGTACCAACAATGCGGCTGAATACCAGGCCCTGATTGCCGGACTGAAAACCGCCCTTGAAGCAGGATGCCGTGATCTGAATATTTTCCTGGATTCAGAATTGATAGTGCGCCAGGTTGAAGGACGGTACAAGGTAAAAAATGAACAGCTTAAACCTCTGTTTGCCCAGGTTAAAAATCTTCTGGACAGGCTGCCGTCCTGGAGCATCACGCATGTTCCCCGGAAAAAAAATGCCCGGGCGGATGCGCTGGCAAACAAAGGCATTGATGATAAGATTGGGGTGGGCGCATGATCGCTCCGGCATTCCGGCCGGAGAGGAAAGTCCGAACACCACAGGGCACGGTGGTTCGTAACGCGAACTCCGGGTAACCGGAGGAAAGTGCCACAGAAAATATACCGCCGATGGTCCGGCGCTCAGCCCTGATCCGGCATGGTGCGATATCCACGCCGGGCCGGGGCTGAGCGCCGGACACAGGTAAGGTTGAAATGGCGAGGTAAGAGCTCACCGCTTCCGTGGTGACACGGAAGGCAGGGTAAACCCCACCGGGTGCAAGACCAAATAGGGAAACATTTGAGGGCTGCCCGTCCGACGTTTCCGGGTAGGTTGCACGAGGTGCCGGGTGACCGGCATCCCAGATAAATGATCATGGAGACAGAATTCGGCTTACAGCCCGCCCCATATTTTTCCAGAAAGAGGTCCTGGTGCCTGAAAAAAAAAATATACATGCCGGAGTCGTTATCCCCGCCGCCGGGAGTGGGTCACGGATGGGGTTGCCGGTACCGAAACAGTTCATCCTTCTCAAGGGAATACCGGTTCTTGTTCGGACGGTACAATGCTTCCTTGCTGTAAAAAACATACACCCCCTTATTATCGCACTGCCGGCTGAACACGTAGAGTCAACACGCATGCTCCTCTCCACCTTCCTTTCCGGAGACCAACTTGACAGACTGGTGCTCGTTGCCGGAGGAAAAACACGGCAGGATTCCGTGCTGGCCGGCCTGACGGCTCTACCGCCGGAGACTGAAATTGTCCTTGTGCATGATGGAGCCCGCCCCTTTGTCAACCCTGAAATTATTCAACAGTGCCTGGAAGCTGCCGTCCTCTCTGGGGCTGCGGTTGCTGCGGTCCAGGTCAAGGATACCATCAAGAGAACAGATGAAACCGGCAGGATAACGCAGACCATAGATCGCCGCGGTCTCTGGCAGGCCCAGACACCCCAGGCGGTCCGCCTTTCTTTGCTTCGCAAAGCGTATGAAGTTGCCCGGAAGAAAAAATTTCAGGGAACAGACGAGGCATCCCTGCTTGAAAAGGCCGGTTACGCTGTTTCCGTTGTGCCGGGCAGTGAATACAATATAAAAATTACCCGGAAGAATGATTTGAAAATTGCCGAAAGACTCCTGGAGGAATCTGTTTTGATGAAAATTGGTCACGGTTTTGATGCTCACAGGTTTGGCCTCGGCCGGTTGCTCATCCTTGGCGGCGTAACCATCTCTTTTGATCTCGGACTTGAAGGCCACTCGGATGCCGACGTATTGACCCACGCTCTCATCGACGCTCTTCTTGGCGCCATGGGCAAGGGGGACATAGGGGGCCACTTCCCGGACAACGATCCGCAGTACAAGGATATCAGCAGTCTGAAGCTGCTAAAGCATGTTATCGGCGAAATGAAGACCATGCGGCTTTCCATCTGCAATGCCGACATCACCGTCATCTGCCAGCGACCAAAGCTGTCTCCCTTTATCGCGGAAATAAAGGATACAATTGCGGCAACATGCTCCATATCTTCCGACCTCGTCAACATCAAGGCCACAACAACGGAAATGATGGGATTTACCGGGCGGGGAGAAGGCATAGCAACCCACGCGGTTGTCCTCCTGCAGGAGGGTGACCACCCTGCCCCGGATGCCTGCAATGAAAATTAACCGGGAACGACTGGCCAAAAACTTCACCCTGCTGTGCGAAACAGACAGCCCTTCCTGGAAGGAGGGCAGGGTTGCGGGCCTGCTCAAAACCATCTTCACCGATCTTGGTGCAGATGAAATAATCGAGGACGACACGGCCCGGATAACAGGTTCAGAGAGCGGCAACCTTTTCATACGTTTTTCCGGCACCGGCAGGGGTGAGGGGATTTTCCTCAACTGCCACATGGACACGGTACAGCCGGGCGTGGGAGTCCGTGTCCGGCGTGAAGGCGACATCTTCACAAGCCGGGGAGACACCATCCTGGGCAGCGACGACAAGTCGGGGATTGCCGCCATTATCGAGGCCGTGCACTGCATACGGGAACACAACCTGCAACATCCTCCGCTTGAGATCATCCTGACGACCTGCGAAGAGGTAGGCCTTTTAGGAGCCAAGGCCCTTGACCCTGCCATGGTCACCGCGAAAACCGGGTACTCTCTCGACAGTTCAGGTTTCGGGCACATCGTCACCGGGGCGCCGGCATCCAATCGTCTTGAAGTAACTGTCCACGGCACAGCGGCACATGCCGGTCTGCATCCCGAATGGGGCATCAGCGCCATCAGTCTCGCCGCTCAAGCTTTAACCCGGATGCCCCAGGGACGTATTGATGAACAGAGCAGTGTCAATTTCGGTACCATTCGCGGCGGAACAGCGAGCAATATTGTGCCGGAGGAAGTCGTTCTCAAGGGTGAGGTACGCAGCCACAACCCTGACCAGCTTGACCTGCTTACTGACCGGATCAGAGAAATTTTCTCCAGAACCATTGAAGAATGGAAGGACCCAACGGGTGCAGCCCGCGGGAAACCGGATCTGACATTCAATGTTCGTCCTGACTTCCCGGCCATGAAACTTGCCTCTGACGATCCCGCGGTAAGGCGAATCGATGAAGCTGCCCGTTCAATAGGGATGGATATTGCGCATAAAGTTGCCGGCGGCGGCAGCGACGCAAACATATTCAACGGTTATGGCCTGCAGACAGCAATCGTTGCCACCGGCATGACCCACGTTCATTCAACTGATGAACAGGCCTGTCTGCAGGACATGGTCAACCTTGCCAGGCTCCTCATCGCCCTTATCACGCTATAGCCAGCGTAAGACTCCAAACGCGCCTCCTGATGCCGACCATGTATGTCTATTGCTGGACGGACTTGAATAATATTGAAAAAATCCGCTTATTTTGTTGAAAAAATTCGTACAATCTGTTTCTAAGAAATAAGATAGAATGAATTGATCTTACTGCGGGCACAAAGAGAGTATCTTTGTGCCTTTACATTTTTACCGGCAACTTATTTTGAATCCCCAGCAGATGACTGTACACAAGCCCACCCAGGCCCCTCTTGCCGACCGACCTGACGAAAACCGCCAGGCCGCAGATTCCCTGCGTCATCATGACCAGGAACCTGGAAAACCCAAACATGAGTGCGGCGTTTGTGGAATTTTCGGCCACCCGGATGCTGCCAAGCTGACCTACTTCGGGCTCTACGCTCTCCAGCACAGGGGTCAGGAAAGCGCCGGCATCGTGGCCAGTGATGGACAGGGGGTACACATCCACAAGGACATGGGGCTTGTCCCCGAGGTCTTCAGTGAAGACACCCTGCAGAAGCTTTCCGGCCACATCACCATCGGTCATGTCCGCTACTCTACAACCGGGGAGTCAAATATTATCAATACCCAGCCATTCATGGTCAGCTACAAGGGAACCCCTCTTGCCATTGCCCACAACGGCAACCTGGTCAACTCAATCGACCTGCGCCAGGACCTTGAACGTAAAGGGTCCATTTTCCAGACCAGTATGGA
>JAJRVA010000122.1 GCA_024277485.1 Deltaproteobacteria bacterium
CTCGGCATCCTGAACCACAGCAATGAACTCATTGCCCTCAAGGCCTGCGGCATCCCGCTGCGCAATATTGTCGCCCCGATTGTTGCGGCCGGGGCCATTGCCAGCGTTCTCCTGCTTGCCATGTCGCAGTTCGTTCTGCCCAAAACAATTGCCGCCACCAACAAAATCTGGATCGAAGAGGTGAAAGGCAGGCTGCCGCTGGGCATTCTCAGAAACGGCCGCTACTATTACCAGAGCGGGGATGGATTCTATTCCTTTGTCAGGCCGGACCCGAAGAAACACGAATTTCTCAACTTCTCCTATTCAACCTGGGACGGGAACTACCGGCTCACATCGCTGATTGCGGCCAAAAAAGCAGCCTGGAAGAACGGGGTCTGGACATTATTTGACGGCCAGCTGCAGACAGCCGCCGGAGAGGACAGTTTTGAGACGGAAATATTCAGGAACCGCGATTACGAACTCCCTGATCATCCGTCTGATTTTTTTGTTCCCGAGTACCGTTCCCTTGAACTTTCCCTGACCGGCCTGTTTCTCGATGCCAAGCGAAAACAGTCCAAAGTGGAAGCCAACACCGCATGGGCGGAGTTTTACGGGCGCATCTTTTACATTCTGTTAGGTCTCCCGCTCCTTCTTTTGGGGCTGCCCATCCTGCTTGTCGTTTACCGGAAATGGGGCCGGGACCTGTCCCTTGCCATTCCGGTCAGCTGCGGCCTCGCCTTTGCCTGCTGGGGGGTCTGGGGGACTCTGCAGTCCCTGGCCAAGGCGGGGTATCTCCCACCCCTGGTGGCGGCAGGGTCGGTGCATACAGCTATCGCGATGGGAGGCATTTACCTCCTGTTGCGTGAGGACATCTGAACAATGGCCGGCAACAGGGTCGGCATTGTCGGTGTTCCACCCCTTGCCATCATCAGGAAACTGAACAGCAGGGGAGCCTGTATTGTCGACCTTGACGAGCCGCAGGCAAGGGAAGCGATTGACCTGACATCCCACTATATTCCGAAAGTGTACTGCGCCATACTGCGAACGGTTGTCCTGAATGCCATGCATCTCGACCTGGACGAAATCTATATTGACGTGGGCCCGGGAAAATGTGACTGCGCACTGCATACCGCCATAATCCTGGAAAACATGCTCTCAATCCCTGTCATCAGGACCCGCAACCTTGATGATACGCCTTTCGGCACCCCTGTCTCCAGGACCAGGATGCCTCTCACGGAAAAGTTTACCATCATAACCGGGGGGATCCAGACGGAGAAACGTAACCAGTATCCTCCCTGCATCCCGAGGGCGGGGTTCTGGGGCGTGCCGCCCCGGGATTTTTCCATACTCTCTCTTTTTCCCGACACGACCCATATTTACGGGTGGACGCGGTGCATGGAAAACAAGACACCGGCAGACCTTGAGATGGAAATACATGTCAATCCCTCCATCCCCACGGTCTTTTTTGCCCAGTCATTCTGTGCCAAGACCGCCCTGGCCCATCATCTTGCCCGGAAACATCCCAGGGCGCTCTACCTGGACTCCGATGTTACTGCCGGCAGCAGTGCCAGGGCCAAAATCGAGGCCTTTCTTGAACTGTCAGGTGTCCGTACGGACAGGAAAAACAGATGATCCTGGCTGATTTCGGCACGTCATACTGTAAAATCCTGGACACCGACAGCAATGAAACGCCGGCTATCCTGCCGACCCGGGAGATCGTTTCCGGATTCCAGGCCGACCTTGCCACCGGGCACAACGCCGGACGACGCAGCCGCCTAAGCATAAATGAGCTGACCGCCCTGGCCCGCGGCGGAGAGCGCCTTATCGCGGAACCGGACTTCGTGCTGCTGGACTGCGGCAGCCGGGACATTAAATTTATCCGCTATGAAAACAACCGGGTCGCGGATATGGGCTGGAACGCGGAATGCGGCGCTTCAATGGGGTTCACCATTGAACTGCTGAAAAAATACTATGACCTGGACTACGATGCCATTCCGATCCCGGACAGGGGATTTTCCGTAACCTGCGGGGTGCTTGGCATGAGTCATATATTTGATGCCGTAATCAACGGTCTGTCAGAAAAAGAGGCTGTGGCACGTTTTGTGTACGGGATCGCCATGAACGGGTACCGGTTTGCCGGTTCACCTGACCGGCTGTACCTTTCCGGCGGTCTCTGTGACAATGCCCTTTTTGTCGGGAGTTTCCCCTGCGAGGTAATACGGTTGGGCAGGTTTGTCCTGCTCTGCGGCCTGCAGGAATATCTCAAAAAAAACAGACAGCAATGCATCACGTAACCGGATGAACAGTGGAGCTGTTTACACAACAAAATTTCTGTCCTGGAAGCAAAGTCTGCCTCCTCTGCTTCATGCTGCGGATCTGGCACTGGGGGTAAACACCAGCGGCCGGGACAGTATCCTCATCAAGCCGAACCTCGTTGAAGCTCTTGCCCCGCCGATTACCACGCCGGCAGACCTGGTGGAGGAACTGATCGTATACCTGCGGGCGGAAACCAATGCCAGGATCATCATCGGTGAAGGCAACGGCGCCATGCATTACGATACCTGGCACTGTTTCCGGGAACTGGGTTACACGGCAATCGCAGAAAAACTGGACATTGAACTTGTCGACCTGAACGATGCGGATCTTGTCCCTCTCAAAAACAATGCATGCCTCCGCCTGCCCGAGATGCATCTGCCCCGCCTGGCCCTTGACAGTTACCTGATTTCCGTTCCTGTTCTCAAGGCCCACTCTCTTACAGGCGTGACCCTCACTCTGAAAAACATGATGGGCCTGGCGCCTCCCTCCCGTTACCAGCGAGGCAGCAGTTGGAAAAAATCAGCCTTCCATGACCGGGCCCAGGACGCGATAGCCGATCTGAACAGGTACCGCATCCCTGACTTTACCCTGCTGGACGCAACTGTCGGCATGGCCAGGGCCCACCTCTGGGGCCCCACCTGCGACCCAACCGTGGCCAGGCTTGCGGCCGGATATGATCCGGTGGCCATTGACACCTACGGAGCCGGACTCCTGCAAAAAAACTGGCGGAGTATCGGTCATATCAGGTCCCTGCATGGTGAACTTGGTTCTGCAGAACCTCTGGATGTTATTGAGGCAGAATAGTGCCCCGTGTGTTTTGTTTATTTGCCAAGTCGCTGCAAGGCCTCAACTGCAAAAGGCTCCCCCTGTGCCGCCGCCATTGTATACCAGAAAAGAGCCGCAACTGTATCCCTGTCCCCTGCCTGTCCGTCTTCATAAAAAATACCAATAGCGGCCTGGGCAGCGGCGTGGACACGGACCGCTGAACGGAGAAACCATTTCAAGGCCATGTTGTAGTCCCTTTTTCTATTTTCTCCCAGTTCATACATGGTGGCAATGCGGAACATGGCCTCAGCGCTGCCGCCCGATGCTGCCTGCCGAAACAATTTCCACGCCATCTCCGGGTCCGCCTTTGTCCCCCAACCCCGGAGATAGAGAGTGCCCAGGCAACATTGCATCACTGTCCCCCTGTTCTGCCTGTTCACGGAGCCGCGCAAACTCCTGAGTACTCACCTCCGGTAACCCAACCTGGTCAGTGCAATATCCTGTGAGGGGACGCGACTCTGCAAAAACCGTCTGAACCATAAAGGAATTAACCGCCGGAAACAGAAACAGGAAGAAGGGAAAAAACTTATCCATGCGTCATTTTCATTTATTAAAGCGGAAAAGGGGACATCATTGAAGTACAACAGTCAGTTTTCAGCTGAGTTCTGTCTTATATATCTTGTAGAGCGACAGCATGATGTTATTTCCCGGTGTTCATCTTTTTCGGGAAAAGCCGCGAACCACAACGGTTCATCGTTCAACTGCCCGATTTACCATTGTACTCGTTCAGCCTGAGTGACTTTTGCAAGGTCATCATCATTTCGCCTCAACAACTTTGAGTGCCTGGGTGCATCGAGTGCTGATTCTGCCGGAATTTTTTTCCAGGCACTTCAGGACGCGGCCTTCTCCGACAGCTACATCAGCGCAGAATTGTTCCAAGTCCGCATCGCATTCATTTGCCACATAGCTGAGTGCGGCAACGAACCTCTCAAGCTGCACTGCCGCATCATAAAGGGCATACTCACACTGACCGGTCAGTTTGTCGGAATGGGCATACAGGCAGGCCAGGATACGGCCGTCGCCCGGGGTAACATTGCCGCAATAGCCGGTAAGCTCTTTCTCGCAGCCCCTGGCAACAGACTCCACCAGCTTCTCGACTGCCCATGCTGAAGACACAGAGATGAAGAACATGGTCACAACCGTGAACAAGACAACTCTTTTTTTCATAACCAACTCCTTTTCAATTTTTAACTCCCCTGAAATATGCTTTTCTTTTTCACAATTAGCCGTTTTGTAAGTATCCGGCAACCAGTATCAGACATTCTTTTCTTCCTTTTCAGTCCAATCTCGCCTGCTGCTTGACAAGAAGTGCAACACAGGCGTATAATAATACAGGTACCACACCGTGACACACACAGGCACGGGCGGCTTTTTCAACCGGATGGACACATGAGCCTTGCAGACAAGCAGATAGCCCAACACGAGCAGGATGCCAAAGCCAGGCACCTCTCTGCTGCTCATCATATCAGGAACATCCCGCTTCCGCCCTTGTTCAGAAATCACCTTGAACAACGTATTCTGCCGCTGCTTGACCGGATAGGTTTTGACAGTGACATTGCCGGCAGTATATTCAGAATTTCGTCCCCGGCATGGAAATCAATGGGATCGGCAACACCTCCCAACCTCCTTGTACATCCGGCCCTGATCAGGGATCTCCAGGCAATACGACGGGATATCGTCTCCCGTGAAAGGCAGAAAACGGAAAACCCCACGTCCCCGGTTCGTACCTTGCCCCGGGAACTGGCCGAACTGCTGAAGACCATCCCTGCCACCTGGATTATCCTTCCCCGGGCCCTTACGTTTCTGACAAGAGATGATTCCCGCTGCCTGATCGTGTACCTGCAGCACCTGGACCGGGAGACCAACCTTGCGTTTGAAAAAGTCCTGGTACGGATACTGATTGAATTTATCGGGAATTACAGCCTTAAATTTATCAGTTCAGCGCTGCCGAAAAAACAGATGAGAGAGGCCATTTTTTACGGCTACACGGCAATGTTCTGGAAAAACCTCCGCCAGCCACCAGCCGGATTAGAGGATTTACTTGTTTACAGAAATTATCTTTCCTGGGCCAGAGCCTTCAGCAAAAGAGCATCCTGCAAAGACACGGAAAAAGAAACTGCTCTTGCCGAAATGGAGGAAATGGCAAACACCATCCTGCCTGACCGGAAAATCCTCCGCCTGGCCTCTAAAAAAAACCGGAAGGCCGCGGACCTGCACATTTCTCTGCGACACGGCCGACCAGGCATCAACCATGCTGTCCGATATTTTACCATGAACAACTCAGCAGAATGCGGCAACAGACATAACCAGATTTCCCGCAGGACACTGCCAATCCGGATAAATGCTCTTTTCAGGGAACTGCGGAACAGTTACGACCAGGAGACACAACAAACCAGGGAGTTTATTCACACTTTTCTGGTGGAACTTTCAGCCGCATACAGTCCTCACGCAGTTCGGCCGGATAGTACCGGAAAACGTTCTCCGACTCCACCGGATTTCACCCGGAACCGTATGGCCTGCCTGGTACAGGACTTCAGCCGGTCTCTGCACTGAAAAAAACATCACGCGTAAAAAAGCCGAACAGCACCGCACGGGTACCACTCGGCTTTTTAGCTTCACAGGAACGCTTCGCGGCCTGACTCAATTCCTTGCCGGACAGCAGCGGAACCGACAGGCCTACTTCTTCTTGCCTTTCTTTTTCTCTTCCTTTTTTTTCTTTTTTGCTGCCTTTTCTCTTTTTTTCAGATGGAAAAGAATGGGGCATCTCTTACAGTGCTTGCCATTCTTTTTCCTGAACTTGCCGCAGCACTTCTTTTTTGGTTTTTTCTTCCTTTTTTTTCCCACCCCGTTTCTCCCTGGTTATGCAGGCACCTTACTTCGGTTCAACAGTAAGGTTACCCGGAGCGGGAGGGGTGTTTTCTATACCAAGCAGTTCTACTTCAAAAATCAGTATGGAACCGGGTTCGATAACCGGGGGAGCGCCGCGGTCTCCATAGGCCAGTTTCGGCGGCAGGAAAATCCGGAATTTGGAACCGACGTTCATCAACTGCAGCGCCTCGGTCCATCCCGGTATAACCTGGTTGAGGGGAAAAACGACCGGATCGTTGCGCGTATATGAACTGTCAAACTCGGTCCCGTCCAGCAGGGTTCCCTTATAATGCACCTTGACCGTATCCTCGGCTTTCGGCTGTTTGCCGTCTCCCTGGGTGATGACCTTGTACTGCAGCCCGGACGCTGTAGTTTTCACCCCTTCCTTTGCACCATTTTCCTTAAGAAAATCCTCGGCTGCCTTGTTGTTCTTCGTTATCATGTCAAGAGTCTTTTTCAGGCGCTCTTCCTGCTGCTTCTGGGAAAATGCCTGCTGTACTGCTGCAGCCTCCTCAGCCGTCATCAACGGCTTGTTCCCCTTGTACGCATCAATCAGGCCCTGATGCAGTACAGTAAGGTCAAGGTCCTCATTCAGATTCTTGAAATACGCGCCAAGGTCCAGCCCCAGGGCATAGCTCAATTTCTGACTTTCCGTTTTCAACTCTACGTTTTTCTGTTCCTCTGCAACGGCCTGACCTGCCAAGACCAGTGCGAACAGCAGCAGGCAGCTTGTAATAATCCTCATGCATAACTCCTTAATTTTAAATTGATCATTTCATTGTGCACAACTACGTATTTCCCACATGGTATACTATCTGGGAAAAAATTTACAACCTGATATACTGCATAACGGGCAAAATTCCTGTCACAGGATAACAAGCGTAACACCGGGGTTGGGTTTCCTGACAAGCCCGGTTATAAAGGGAAAACGTCGTATCATGTGCCGAAAGCGCCCAAACCGTTTCCCGCAGTTCTCGCCCGGCAGAAAATCATTGATCTCCTTTCTGTCGCGCAGATGCTGCAGCCGGGCGCGGACCTCTCTTCTGATCGCCCCGCCCTTGCCGCTTGATCCGTAGCCGTGTATCAGGGCCAATACACGGTATCCCTGCATCCTGGAGGCCTCCAGCTCACCCTGCAGGCGGACAAGCGCATCCCGGACAACGGGCATCCCCTTTTCAAGATTGACAACCCTGTATGACGGGGAATCACTTTTCTGCTGGGGCAAAATCCTGGCTGCTTTGCAGAAGGGGCACTGTGACAGTCGGCCGGCAAACTCATTGCCGCACACGTCACAGACAGGAAGATACTCCATGTGTATATCAGCGCCTTCGCACATCAATTATTTCGGGCAGCTGCATCAGGTGCTGCCGCAGGGTCTGCAGATGTTCCAGATCCGACACCTCCAGGACCACATCAAGCTCAGCCACATTGTCCGAGGTGGTCCTGGCATTGAGGGAGACAATGTCCGCATCATCGTGGCTGATGGTGCTGCTGATATCAACCAGGATATTTTTTCTGTTTTCAGCGCGTATCAGCAGCTCAGAGCGATGCCTGCCCTGACCTGAACCGGCCCATGAAACAGACATCCAGCGACGCGGATCTGTTGCTTTCAGATTGACGCAATCAACCTTATGGATGGAAACTCCCCTCCCCGTAGTAATGAAACCGACTATCTCATCACCGGGAACAGGCTTGCAGCACTGGCTGACCTTGACCAGCATATTGTCAACCCCATCAATATCAAAAACCTCCTGGCGGGATGTTTTTTCCCTCTGCGCTCCACGTTGACGCGCCTTTTCAAGCTGTTCGGCTTCCTTCCGTTTTGCCTCTTCTTCGCGCAGTTCGTCCGGGACAAGGGCAAGCAGCAGGTGATGGACCGTTATTGCCCCGGAACCCACCTTGACGAGCATATCGTCAAGGGAGTTGCAGCCAAGCTTTTTCAGCATCGCCCTGAGATGACCGCTTTTCAGCAGCTTTTTCAGGGTAGTATCATGTTTTTTCAGTTCCCGTTCACAGATTTCCCTGCCCAGGAGCAGGGCCTTTTCCTTTTCCTCCCTCCTCAGCCACTGCCTGATCCGTGCCCTGGCCCGGCTTGTCTTGACAATCTGCAGCCAGGCCCTCTTGGGCTGCTGATTTTTCCGGGTGATAATCTCAACGATATCACCATGCTGGAGCTTGTACTTGAGCGGCACAAGCTGGCCGTTTACCCTGGCGCCCCTGCAGTGGTCCCCCACTGCCGTGTGGATCGAATAGGCAAAATCGATCGGTGTACTTTCCCGCGGCAGTTCCCTCACCTCCCCGTTCGGGGTGAGGACGAAAACATCCGGCTCAAAGAGTTCGCCACGCACTGTTTCGAGGAATTAACCATGATCCTCCACCTCCTGCAGCGACTGGACGAGTTTTTTCAGGTCCCTGAACAGACGGACATCACGGTTGCTTATCTTCTGGCCTTCCTTGTATGCCCAGTGCGCGGCAACACCTTCCTGGGCAACCCGGTCCATGTCTTCGGTCCGGATCTGGATCTCGATGAAGTTTTCATGCGGCCCGATAACAGTAGTATGCAGGGACTGGTAATTATTTGCCTTGGGGACACTGATAAAGTCCTTTATCCGTCCCGGCACCGGCTGCCAGTTGGCATGAATCGTGCCGAGAGACTCGTAGCACTCTTTCACCGTGCGCAGAATTATCCGGAAGGCAACCTTGTCATAGACCCTGTCCAGGGGAATATTCTGGGCAACCAGCTTCTTGTAGATCGAATACAGGTGCTTGGGGCGGCCGATTATCCGGATCGGCTTGATGCCATTCTCGCCCAGCTTGGCGTGCAGGATGCTGATCACCTCTTCGACGTATTTCTGGCGTTGCCCAAGGGTACTCTCGAGACGACTGGTGATGTCCGCATACTCGACAGGGTACAGATACTGGAAGGCAAGGTCTTCAAGCTCCCGCTTCATCCAGTCAATACCAAGGCGGCTGGCAAGGGGCGCGTACAGGTCCATGGTTTCACGGGCCGTACTCTGCCGGCGCTCCCGGGGTTCCCTGCCGAGCGTAACCATGTCCTGCAGCCGGTCGGCAAGCCTGACCAGAAGAACGCGGATATCAGCGCTCATGGCCAGGAAGAGCTTTCTGATGTTTTCCGCCTGGTGGGCCAGCGCGCTGCTGTATTGCACGTTTGTTATACGGGTGGCTCCATCGACGATCCTGGCCACATCAGGACCGAAAAACTCTTCCAGCTCCACAAGGGTCGCGACTTCCTCCTTGAGTGTCCCGTGCAGCATCCCGGCCATGATCGTGTCCAGGTCAAGCTTCATGGTGGCAAGGGTTGTTGCCA
>JAJRVA010000123.1 GCA_024277485.1 Deltaproteobacteria bacterium
GCTTCCCTGCAGGATGAGATCAGAAACCACCGCGCTCCGCTGGATTCAAAGTAGCCTGAAACACCCCTTCCCACCTTGCCCTGTGACAAAATTCGACGGCAGGTGTACCTGCAGGAAAACCGCAGGACATTTCCACACACAGCCCCAGCAGCATCCGGCTTCAAACGTCATCCACCTTCTACCAACAGCCTGAAAACCTTTACCTACTGCTTTCTCGGGTCAAATGCTTCCCGCAGGGATTCACCTATAAAGATCAACAGAATCAGGGTGCCGACCAGGACTATGAAGGTGGAGAGTGAAAGCCACCACGCATCAATATTGGCCTTGCCCTGGGCCAGCAGTTCGCCGAGACTCGGCGTGGACGGGGGCACCCCCAGGCCCAGAAAGTCAAGACTTGTAAGGGCAAGTATGGCCCCGGACATGCGAAACGGCAGAAAGGTGATGACCGGAGTCATACCGTTCGGCAGCAGATGCCGGTACATGAGGGTCAGGTTGCCCACTCCGAGGGCCCTGGCCGCTTTCACATATTCCATATTCCTGCCCTTGAGGAACTCGGCCCGGACATAGTCGGAAAGACCCATCCAGCCGAACATGGAGAGCAGGATGAGCAGCAGGATCACACTTGGTTTGAAAATCGAGGCAAATATGATCAACAGGTACAGCTCCGGCATTGCTCCCCATATCTCAATAAAGCGCTGAAAGGTAATATCGATCCGGCCGCCGAAATACCCCTGAACAGCACCGGCTATAATGCCGAGGAATGTCCCGACAAGAGTAAGGGCAAAGCCGAACAACACGGACAGCCTGAATCCGTAGATAAGGCGGGCCAGTACGTCCCTGCCGCGATCATCGGTCCCCAGCAGGTTTTCCCTGGTAGGAGAAGACGGCACGGGAACAGCAAGGTTCAGGTTGATGGAATTATAGCTGTGAGGATTTGGCGGGAAGACAACAAAATTCTCCTTTGAGGTGAGTTTGTTCAGTATATATTCGTCCCGGTAATCCGTTTCCGAGTCAAAATCCCCCCCAAAAACGGTCTCCGGGTAGGCCTTGAATATCGGGAAAAAATAACTGTCATTGTATTTGACCAGAAAAGGTTTGTCGTTACTGAGCAGTTCGGCAAAAAGACTGGTGAAGAGCAGTATGGAAAAGATCACCAGGCTGTAAAATCCCCTTTTGTTTTTCCGAAAACTGTCCCAGCGTCTTCTGGCCAGTGTATTTTTTTTCTTCTCCGCCGCCATGAAATTCCGTTACTGCATCTTTTCGAAACTGATTCGGGGATCGACAACAACATAACAGAGGTCGGACAGAAGTCGTGAAACAAGTCCGATAACAGTGAAAAAATAAAGCGTCCCCAGAACCACGGGATAATCGCGATTCATGACGGACTCGTAGGCCAGGAGCCCCATGCCGTCCAGCGAGAAAATCGTCTCAATAAGAAGACTTCCGGTAAAAAAAGCTGTAATAAATGTTCCCGGGAAACCTGTAATTATCGGGATGATGGCATTCCGGAAAACATGCTTGTACAGGACCTGGTTCTCGGTCAGTCCCTTTGCCCGGGCGGTCATCACATACTGTTTGCGGATCTCTTCAAGAAAACTGTTTTTCGTCAGCAGGGTCATGACAGCCAGGCTCCCAACCGTGCTGGCCGTTACCGGCAGAACCATGTGCCACAGGTAATCCAGTATTTTCGCGACAAAGGTCATCTCGCTCCAGTTGTCAGATACCAGACCGCGCAGGGGAAAAATCTGCCAGAAACTGCCGCCACCGAACAGGACGATAAGTATGATTCCCAGGACAAAGCCGGGTATTGCATAGCCGACCAGGATGACCGTGCTGCTGAACACATCAAACCTGCTGCCGTCCCGTATGGCCTTGGCAATACCGAGAGGAATACATGTCAGGTAGACGATGAAAAAAGACCAGAGCCCCAGGGACATGGAAACAGGGAGCTTTGATATAACCAGATCAACAACACTTTTATGGTGGTAATAACTGTCGCCGAAATCAAAGACCAGGTAGTTTGTCATCATGGTGACAAACCGCTTCAGCGGCGGCTGATCAAACCCGTACAGTTTTTTCAGCTGCTCAAGCCGCTCCTGATCAAGCCCCCTGTCACCCTGATAGAGAGCACCGGAACCACCGGAAACCGCCTCGCCGCCGATGCCTGTCCCTTCAATTTCGGCCATCATTCTTTCCACCGGCCCGCCCGGAACAAACTGGGTAACGATAAAGGTGATCAGCATAACCCCGAACAGGGTCGGAATCATCAGCAGCACCCGTTTCAGAATATACCCGCTCACAATGACACCATCACTACCGCGCCGCCGCGGCGCGGGTCTCCGGCACCCGCCACTCCGGGAACAACCGTATGCACGCCGCCGAAGTAGACATTTCTCTCCTCCCAGAGGTTGACCGGAACAACCTTTGACAGGGCCTCAACAGCGTCGCTGGCAAAACCAGGCTCCACCTGAAGCACTTCACCGTCCCAGTGCAGCCTGGGAGCATTCACCGCAGCGTCAATATCCGACCTGAAATCAATAATCCGGCTCAGGACCTGCGACATTGCCGTCCTGATCCGTTTGGAACCGCCGCTGCCAAGGACAAGCTTCACTTCACCATCATGCAGCACCACTGACGGCGCCATCATGGAGGACACCCGCATACCCGGAGGGCTTGAATGGAATCCTTCCGGATGCAGATCGTCCTCCCCCATCATGTTGTTCAGCATGATGCCGGTCCCGGGGGCAAAATAGCCTGACCCCTCCCCATTGGAACAGGTCATGGAGGCAACGTTCCCATCCTGGTCGGCAATACTGATATGGGTGGTCCCCCTGCTGAACACCCTGATGTTCTCTGTTGATGCTGCAGCATCGCTGTTTTGCAGGAAATTCTGTATAGCCTCCGGGGTTGCGAGGCCGCCTGATCGAAGGTGTTCCACCTCCTGCATCAGGCCGGCTGTGCGCAACAGGTGTCCCGGAGAACCCCAGGCTGCCAACGGTTCCATCTGTTCCTGCAGGAAGAGGGACAGGGCTATCATGGATCCGCCGAGGGAGGGGGGCGGACCTGTGAGAAGGGTATGGTCCCGGTATTTGACGGAGAGGGGTTTTCTTTCAATAACCTGATAGGACGCCAGATCCTCATATGTCAGCATCCCCTGCCCCTCCTTCATGTCCCGATCGATGCGGCGGGCGATGTCACCGCTGTAAAAATCCCTGGCCCTGTCTTCAGACAGAACAGCTAAAAAATCCGCCATTTCCAAGTTCACCAGCAGGTCACCGGCACACATGTACCGGCCGCCGGGTTCGTACAGGTCACGGCCGGTTCGACTCAGGATCATGATCGGGTGGAGCATCTTCAAAAACGAGGCCTGGAAATTATTGAGCTTATGCCCCCGCGCCAGGATTATTGCCGGCTGCACAACATCGCCGAGCGGCAGCCGGCCAAGTCTCTGGTGGACATGCAGAAGCCCTTTCAGGGTCCCCGGCACGGCAACCGACCCCAGCCCGACATTGAAAATCTGACCGGAACCGCCGAAATCAATATTCACAGGAAAAAAATGAGGGTCCACTTTCCGGTGAAGACCGCGGCCCGGGGTATCAACAAAAAAATCGAAAAATATCTCTTCAACCGGACCGGTATCCCCTGCTGTTCGTGCCAGAAGAAAACCACCCCCCCGAGACTTGTCAGGGTCTGTTCTGCCACTGCACCGGCAAAACCGGCAGCAACAACAGCATCAAAGGCATTGCCGCCCATGAGCAGAATATCTGCCGCTGCCCTGCTGACCAGCTCGTGTCCGGTGGCAAGAACTGATTTCGAGTACCTGGTCATGTCCAGAACTCCCTGTGGAGCTGCGACACCATACTCCTGAACGTTTCAGATTCACCCACCAGGTGCCTCTGCCTGTCCGCACTGGTGCCTTTTTCCTGGATATGTTGTATCTGCGCACACCACTGAGCAGAACCGGCCCGCTCCATGACCTGCTCAAGGACATCCACCAGCCTGTCTATTGCCCTGCTGATGGAAATCTGCACATCGGAGAGAAGATACAGAGGGTCGCAAAACTTTCCGGCAAGTCCGTGCCGGGCAGCCTGCCACTTGTTGTACCGCAGAACCTGGGGATTAATACGCAGCTGTTGTATCTGCTCCTCAACAATAAATATTGCCAGGGCCTGGATAACTGCAGTCAGAGCAAGAATATCGGAAAAGCGGGAAGGCATATCGCAAATACGTACTTCGACCGTGCCGAAATAGGGACTGGGCCTGACCTCCCACCAGAGGTCACGTATTTCGTGAATAATACCGGCCTCCATCAGCATTGTTACCTCTTTCTCGTACCCCTCCCAGGAGCCGAGAAAATCAGCCATACCTGCAAGGGGAAGTGCCTCGAAAAGCTTGGTCCGGAAGGAATGAAAACCGGTATCCTGTCCCTTGAAGTAAGGGGAAGACGTACTCAGGGCCAGGAAAAGAGGAAGATAGGCCTGGATAACATCACATACCCGGACAGCAGCGTCCCGATCCGGCATGCCGACATGCACATGCAACCCCTGGGGAATAAACTGGCGTCCCACGTACTGCAGCTCCTCCATGATCCTCGTGTACCGCTCGTTATCGGTTACCACCTGTGCATCAGGCCGGGCAAAGGGATGAATACCTGCGGCAAAAAGAAGACATCCACAGGCAGAGGCAGCATCCTCGGCGACTTTCACAGTGTGCTGCAGGTCCCTTTCCACCTCATCGACAGAACTGCATATTCCGGTCTGCACTTCAAAAATCGACTGGAGAAACTCTCTGGCGATTCTTTTGTTTTCCGGAGACGGTATCTGGGTGAACAGGCGCTCGGCACTGGGAACGAGATCCAGACTTGCGGGATCCAGAATCTGGAATTCAAGCTCCACCCCGAGCGTAAAAGGATCACTTTTTAAAAATTCAACCTGTTCCATGCTCTTCAACTTTCCGAGTTGATGTATCTCACTGAAATCATCAGCCTGTCAGGTATCAGGGACCGGCCTCCAGCCTTCCACCTTCAGCCTTCAGCCCTGACAGCGCGACCCGGGCAAGCCAGGAAGCACCTCTTTCCAGAACATCCTCGTTAAAATCAAACCGGCTCGAATGCGCCGGTCTGGCCTGTCCGTTCTCAAGGCAGGCCCCGAAGCGAACCAGGCAACCGGGCACCCTGTTGAGATAAAACGCAAAATCCTCACCACCCAGGCTCGGGCGCCCCTGTGAAACAACCCCTTCTTCACCTATAACCTGTACCGCAGCCTCCCGGGCCACCGCGGTCGCCCTGGTGTCGTTGACCAGTGCCGGCAGTCCCTCGTGAAGCTGCAATTCTATGAATGCGCCGCTCATGGCGGCAGCTCCCTGTATCATACGATGAAGACCGCTTAACAACCGTTTGCGTGTTTCCGGATGGGCACTGCGGACCGTGCCGTCAATAACAGCCTGTTCGGCTATGACATTATGAACTGTACCGGCCTCAACCCTCCCGACAGTGACCACTGCCGGATGCACAGGATCAATTTCCCGGGAAATGAGCGTCTGCATGCTCATTATCAGGTTGCTTGCCACAACGACACTGTCAACCGCCTCATGCGGCCAGGCGGCATGACCGCCCCGGCCGTGAATCAAAATGGTAAAAGGATCTGTATAGGAACAGATCAGGCCGGGATCAACCGTGAACTCACCAACCGGGTAATGAATATCAATATGCCCGGCAAAAATCATCCCTACTTCTTCCAAAGCACCGGACCGGACCATCTTTTCGGCACCGTTGCCCGATTCCTCGGCTGGCTGAAAAAGGAGTTTCACCCTGCCGGGAATCTCAACCTGCGTCAGAAGTTCCGCCGCCCCGAGCAGCATGGCCATATGACCATCGTGCCCGCACGCATGCATAACTCCTGGATTCTCCGAGGCAAAGGGAAGGTCTGTTTCCTCGGTAAGAGGGACTGCATCCATGTCGGCCCGCAGGGCAACACAGGAACTGCTGCCCCCCGGAGATGTTCTGCCTCCTAATTCAGCGATGATTCCTGTTCCAGCCACGCCTTCATGATAGGAAATTCCAAGACGCTGCAGTTCTTCTGCGACCACACGGGCCGTGCGGTGTTCACAATACGCCAATTCAGGACACCGGTGGAGGGTACGGCGAAGAGCACGCATCCGCCCGATCATCTTTCTGTTCAGCTTGAACTCCATGAGGATCGGCACCCCTCTCAGGAAATCTTGATTCCGCCGATCAGATCACCGTCATTGCCGGCAATATTTTTTTTCCTCTTCTTCTCAGGGGGACGGGCGGGTACGTGCTCTGCAGCTTTGCTCACCGCACGGCTTCTGCTGGTTTCACCTGCGGGAGGAGCGGTGGGCTTCACCCTGACCTGCCGGGCAACCGGTTTTATCTCTCTTTTCAGAAAGGCCAGGAGCCCCTCCTCAACAGGTGAGACGTTGACAAGTTCCCAGCCTGACTTCCCCTGTTCATTCAGCATTTTTTCCACATCTTCGTCGTCAATATACTTGTCTCCCAGGAGCCCGTCTTTCTGAAATTCAAACAGTATGGTCCGATATTGCCAGTACACCTCACACCCTCCAGTATTACTGCCTTTCGACGAGGACATCGTCCTTGAACTCACCTTCCACGACCTGGCCGTTCTTATAC
>JAJRVA010000124.1 GCA_024277485.1 Deltaproteobacteria bacterium
CCCCAGTTCCCTGCTTATACTTTTGAGACGGACAAGGGGAGTGTTGCCTACAGACAGGGTGATATCATTTTTCAGATCTTCCATTTGACTGTTCCTTTTGGCCTAAGTACACAAGTTCGGGTTGTTTCAGGAGAACTTTAGTGTCACTGCCGACACTTTCCGTCAGCCAGACATTGCCGCCGATGATCGACCGTGCGCCGATGACGGTATAGCCGCCCAGGATCGTGGCGTTGGCATAGATAATGACGTCATCTTCAATGGTCGGGTGCCGCCTGGTATCACGGAGTTCCGCCCCTGCGTTTCTGGGCAGGGACAGCGCGCCGAGGGTAACACCCTGGTAGATCCGCACCCGGTTGCCGATTTGAGTTGTCTCGCCGACCACGACTCCTGCGCCATGATCGATGAAAAAACTGTGGCCGATTTCCGCCCCGGGATGAATATCAATGGAGGTGCGGCTGTAGGCATATTCGCTCATGATCCGTGGAATTATCGGTACGCCTAATTCCACCAGGCGGTGGGCAACCCGGTACACAAGGATGGCAAAAAAGCCGGGGTAGCTGAAGATCACCTCGTCAGCGTTCTGCGCTGCCGGATCGCCCTGCAGGGTCGCCTGAATATCAAGTTCAAGCTGGTCCTTGATTTCCGGGATGGCGTTGATTAGGGCAGAGGCAATCTGGTAGGAACGCTCACCGCACTTGGAGCAGGACTTGTTATGGCGAAAGCAGTCATGCTTGATTGCTGAACTTATCTGTTTGGCAAGGTCTTCATAAAATGAGCTGAGCATCTGGCCGAGGTAATACTCAAGGCTTTCAGAACTCAGTATCATACCGGTGAAATAGCCGGGAAAAAGAATCTGCTGAGCCTGGAGAAGGAGTTTTTTTACCTCGTGTTTTGAGGGGATGGGCACCGGTTCTTTATGGCTCGACCACGTGTTCGATGCAAAACCCTCTGACAGTTTTTTAACAATGGGAGGAACAGCGCTGAAATGGCTTTCAGCCGGCTGAACGTCCGTATTGCACTCGCCGGAAATGATATTTTTTTTGCTCATAAGCTCCAGTTTTTTCATGTTGTGCCCCCCTTGTTCAGGTCGGACGCTCAAGCATCATTATACCGTATGTGGCCCGGAGGTTGGTAAAATATCTGACTATATGTCCTTCCCGGTCATGGTGGCGCGTGTTGATTGCTGCCTCACGGGCAAGGCGGACACCGAACACCCTGAGAAACCGCTTAAAGTCGCTGATGGTGATCACCCTGATATTCGGCGTGTTGTACCATTCGTACGGGAGCTGGTCGGTGACCGGTGCATGCCCGGCAAAGAGGACCTGCAGGCGGACAAGCCAGTGCCCGAAATTGGGGAAGCTGACAATCACCCTTTTTCCCACCCGCAGCAGCTCCGGGATAAGGTCCTGCGGGTTCATGACCTGCTGCAGGGTCTGGCTGAGAATGACAAAGTCAAAGCTGAGGTCCGGGTAATCATGTACCTCCTCCATGAAGTCGCCCTGCAGGACTGTCAGGCCGCGTTCAATACATTTTGCCACCTTTTCCTCTGAGCGTTCAATGCCGGTGCCGTGAATCTGTCTGTTCCGGGCAAGATAGTAGAGTAGATCACCGTTGCCGCACCCCAGGTCAAGCACGCGGGATTCCGGCTCGATCCAGGAGGCAATAATCCCCAGGTCAAAACGGGGGTTTTCCAGTTGTTTCGTTTCAGCATTCACGGTTCACCCTGTCTAAAAAACCACTGATCAGCTTATCCATCTGTTCGTTGGGCATCAGAAACGCGTCATGGCCCCACCTGGCGTCGATTTCGCAGAAACTGACATCACTGCCGTTTTTTTTGAGGGCTGACACGATGGCCTTGGACTGGTAGGTGGGGTAGAGCCAGTCCGAGGTAAACGAAATGACAAGGAACCGGACATCCGCCAGCCTGTCATTGACAAGCAGGTTGCCCTCGCCCCGTTCCAGGTCAAAATAATCCCCTGCCTTGGTAATGTAAAGCAGGGAGTTGGCATCAAAACGGGCCACAAACTTGGTGCCCTGGTGGTGCAGGTAACTCTCCACTTCAAAGTCGCCGTTAAAGTCGTATGACAGCGCGGACCGGTTCTGCAGCCGCCGTCCGAATTTACTGCGCATCGATTCGTCAGACAGGTAGGTGACATGGCCTATCATGCTGGCAACAGCCAGGCCGTGATCCGGCCCCTGGCCATCGTAATAGTTGCCGCCGCGCCAGTTGGGGTCAGTCATGATCGCCTGCCGGGCCACCTCGTTAAAGGCAATGGCCTGGGCGGAATGGCGCGTTGTCGTGGCAATGGGGATGGCGGAGCGGACCATTTCCGGATAGTCGACACACCAGCGCAGTACCTGCATGCCGCCGACAGAGCCGCCCATCATGGACATTATTTTCTTGATGCCCAGGTGATCGATGAGGTGTTTCTGGGCCCGGACCATGTCCCTGATGGTAACCATGGGGAAATCAAACCCGTAGGGCCTGCCGGTCTTGGGGTTGATGGACGCAGGGCCTGTTGATCCCATGCAGCTGCCCAGAATGTTGGAGCAGATCACAAAGTAGCGGTTGGTATCAACCGGTTTGCCGGGCCCGATCATGTTGTCCCACCAGCCGGGCCGCTCGTCTTCGTCGCTATAGTACCCGGCCACATGGGAGTCTCCGGTGCAGGCATGCAGTATGAGAACAGCATTGCTCTTATCCTCATTGAGCGTGCCCAGGGTCTCGTAGGCCAGGGTTATCGGCCCTAATCTGGCGCCTGAATCCAGGACCATTTCGTCCGGAGGTTCGGCAAAGTTGAAAAATTTTTTTTCAACCAGCAGCAATGTTTTTTTCTTATCTGGCACGTCGTATACTTTGTTAATCACTAAGAATTAATGGATTAATTGATATATTGTATACCACTCTGTAGCATGAGGGGGAAGGAAAAAAAGATATTTGTGCAACCGGTGAGAGGAGATGGTGGGCCTGCAACAGCAAGTGATCCACCCCTGATCCTCTGCAAGGGGAGATGTCCTTTGCAGTTCAGGAACTGAAAGGGAAGGCGGTTTCTCCTTGTTCCGCCTTCGGCAGGCATCCCGGATACGGGGCCGCCACCCGGGCGCACAGGCCGCTCGGCTTGGATGTAAATCCCGTTTCTGAACGGGATCGGCTGTCTGTCCGTTTGCGTCTTTTCCCTGCCTGTCCGACATGTAGCTCATGGACCGGGAAAGGTGTTATTCATCCCCGGGCTGCTCAGATACATCTTTGTCCCGGGCAGCCTTTTTGTCCAGCTTTCGTTGTCTTTTTTCTTCCTTTTTCTTTTTTTTGGCCAGTTCCCGCTGCCTTTTTTCATACTGATAGTTAGGTTTTGCCAATGTCTCATCCTTTTATTTGAGGGAAAGGGAGTGTATTCCCGGGAAACATATTTTCCATTCGTCAAGTATCTGCGTGAGAAATGCGGCCTAACCATTTTTGTAATCAATGGTCCGTGCAACATGCAGCCGTTCTAAAATCTGCTCAAAATGCAGGCCGATAATGGCAAGTTCGACTGCTATTGGCACCGCCTTTCGCTTCATCAGCAATGTTTTTGCAAGGAGTTTCCAGAAACGAAAACGCGCCCTGGATTTTATGCCAAGCTGCCAGGTGCTTCGCATGAAGGCAAGCAAATCTTCCCTGTTTATTTTAGCATTCACCGTGGGACGGTAATTCTTCAGAAAGGTGTTGATTCTCTGGTAGTAATACTTTTGTGAATACAGGTTGGTGAGCAGTTTTCTGTACCCGCTTAAAAGTTTTTCCTTATCCATGATCGGCTGAAAGTTCAAGAAACCGTCCGTGTTTTCTCCGCTTGCGTCGCTGAGCAGTCGGCCCTCTTTTTTCAGGCGATGCCAGAGACGGGTCTGTGGAAGGGCCGTTAAGAGACCCACCATCGCGGTAACGATACCAAGCTGCTGGATGAATTTCATCTGCATTTCGAAAATATTTTCAGGATCACTGTCAAAACCGACAATAAACCCTCCCATCACCTGCATGCCATGCCGGTGAATGCGGCTGACTGCTTCTGTAAGGTCACCTGCAGTGTTCTGGCGTTTATCGCATTCGTTCAGGCTGTCGGCATTGGGTGTTTCGACCCCGATAAAGACTTTAAAGAAGTTGGCCCTGCTCATCAGCTGCATCAACTCTTCATCCCCGGCCAGGTCGACACTGGCTTCAGTAAGCAGGGGAAACGGGTAGCGGTGTTTTTTCTGCCAGTCAGCCAGGACCGGAAGCATCTGTTTCACCTTTTTTTTGTTGCCGATGAAGTTGTCATCAACAATAAAAACAGACTTGCGCCACCCGGCATCGAAGAGCACCTCGAATTCACGAATCATCTGTGCCGGGGTTTTTGTCCGGGGGATTCTGCCGTTCATGATGACGATGTCACAGAATTCGCAGTTGTAGGGACACCCTCTTGAATACTGGACCAGCATGGTGGCATAGTTTTTCATATCAATGAGCGACCAGAGCGGGATCGGCGTCCTGGTGATATCCGGTTTCCGGTCAGTCCGATAAAGTGGCCGGGGCTGTCCGGCGGCCAGGTCGGCAAGGAAAAGAGGCAGGGTGATTTCCGCTTCGTTCAGAACAAAGTGGTCAATATCTGGAAACTGCTGATACTGGGTCGTGAAAAGCGGCCCGCCCGCGACTATTTTTTTACCGGATTTTTTGCACCTGCGGATGATTCCTGCCGCACTTTTTGATTGAACGAGCATGGCACCGAGATAGACCAGGTCTGCCCAGGCCAGGTGTTCATCTGTCAGCTCCTCGACATTCATGTCAACAAGTTTCTTCTCCCAGGTCTCCGGGAGGAGAGAGGCTACAGTCAACAATCCCAGGGGAGGGAATGCCGCCTTCTTGGCAACAAACTTGAGCGCGTACTTGAAGCTCCAGAAGGTGTCCGGGTATTCGGGGTAAATAAGCAATGCTTTCATGGCCGGGATAAAATAAAATGAGCCGGGTTGCCTTCTAACCAAGGCAACCCGGCTATCTCAAAAGACCCGTAGCTTTCCGTCCCTGCCTCACGGCAGGTATGGCTTTGTCTCAGTACAATTTTTTTTTGTATCTCTTATAAATATACTCTACCTGGAAAAGAAAAGCAAAAAACGATTCTGTGCTGTAAAATTACATCCGCCTCTTTTTTGAGCTCATCCTCAGCTTCATCAAATGTTGCACGAATCGCCTTATCCACGCCACTTGCCTGTTTTTCGCAACGATTCTGGTGGAATATGCGGGTTGCGTTATACGCCTTCATTATCCGGCATGCCCAGGTCTGAATGGCAGGTACCGTAGTAATCGACCTTGATGTCCACTTGTTCCGGCCCGATCATTTTGACTATTTGCCATGGAAAGCAAGCAGGTCCTGGTCCCATTGCAACTGTATAAAGAATCGTTTAATATGGCCTGGAAGCCTGAAAATCCGGGGTCAGGCCCTGACTCTTGATCCATCAAAATTGCCAAAAACCAGCTGGGCGGCAGGAAAAAATTGATTATGGGATTACTCAGCATTAACAATAAGATCCAGGCGAAGCTTGCCAGCGGAGAATCAAGAGCAGATATTTTCCATGAATTATCACAGGCATCGCCCTCGGAAAGCGGCAAGTTCGCCTATTGCATTAATTCCATCCCTACTGAAGAGCTGAGGAAAAAATACCTGCTGGTCAACGCCCTGTTAATCATCAGTCTATCCGGTTATTCGATCCTGACGCTCCTCTCTGAGTTTCCGCTCAACCTGAAAGAGCCGACTCTTTTTATTTTTATAAAGATTCTTGTTCCATTGATTTTAGGCTATTTTGCTTTTCTTTTTCATGGAGGCCTGTACCGAATTATTGCGCTCTGGTGTGCCATTGATCTCTTTGAGGCGATTATGCTTTCAGGATTTGGGTCTTTACTCGATCTTTCAAGGATCCTGATACTGTTTGCCTGTATTTTCTTGTCCTGGCATATTGCCATAAAGGTTTTTCCGCACCTGACTTTTCTCGGCCCCGGAAAAGATCGCTCAGGGAATTATGTGATTTAAGGATACCTTTTGCCAGGTACTCTCACAAAGTAGGGAGCCTCCATGCCTGCCGGGTTGAGCGGCGGGAAAACATGAAAGTGTCAGCAAAAGGCCTTTTTCATGGCAGATCCTTATTGTTCCCATACGTTCTCTTTATGAGGAAACAGCGTGATGACAGAACCAGCACCAGGACATACGGCTGAGGATCATCAGGCAGGCAGCGGGCATGACCATGGCGGCTGGTTCGGTGAAAGCACGGAGCTTTATTTTGCCGTCGGCAGCGGGATCACCTGGGTTGCCGGCATAATTTTTTCCTTTGTGAGTGGAATCCCCGAGTGGCTTCCCCTCTCTCTGTTTATGGCAGCCTATGTTCTCGGCGGCTGGTTCACTTTGCTTGAGGCGGTAGATACTGTTCGCAAAGGCAGTTTTGAGATCGATTTCCTGATGCTGGTCGCGGCAGTCGGGGCAGCTGCCCTTGGTAAATGGGAAGAGGGCGCCCTGTTGTTGTTTCTTTTCAGTCTCGGTCATGCGCTTGAGAATTACGCCATGAACCGGGCCAGGAAATCCATTGAAGCGCCGTCCGAGCTGGCACCGCCAATCGCCCTGCTCAAGCGTGATGGACAACAAGTTGAAGTGAGTATCGAGGAACTTGTTGTCGGTGATGTGATCGTGGTCAGGCCCAATAGCAAAATTGCTGCTGACGGCGTTGTTATCAACGGCAGCAGCGCAGTTGATCAGGCTCCGATCACCGGCGAGAGCATGCCTGTTGAGAAAGAAGCAGTTGATGACAGCGAAGCAGCATTCGACCTCAAGACGGTTGCAGATGAGCACAGGGCCTTTGCCGGTACCATCAACGGCAGTGGCGTGCTGGAAATAAAGGTTCTCCGCAAGGCCAAAGACAGTACTCTGTCCCGCCTGGTCGAACTGGTCAGGGAAGCGGAAACCCAGAAATCACCAACCCAGCAGCTGACCGACAGGTTTGAGCGTTACTTTGTCCCTTTTGTTCTGGTCCTGGTATTTCTCCTGTTATTTGCTTTTCTGCTTGTTGATGAAAGCTTTGCAGACAGTTTCTACCGGGCTATGGCAGTGCTGGTTGCCGCCTCTCCCTGTGCTCTGGCAATATCAACGCCCAGCGCTGTGCTGGCAGGTGTTGCCAGGGCGGCAAGGCAGGGCGTACTCATCAAGGGCGGCCGCCCCCTGGAAGACCTGGGTGTATTAACGGCAGTCGCTTTCGATAAGACCGGCACCCTGACGGAAGGTCGCCCCAGGCTGACCAATGCCATTCCATTTGCCGGCGTCAGTAAAGAAGAATTGTTAACTGTTGCGGTTGCTGTTGAAGAGCTCAGCGATCATCCCCTGGCCGCTGCGATAGTACGGGGGGGGAAACAGGTATTAGCAGTCGAGAAGGTACCGGCGGCAGAGAATATGGAAGCCCTGACAGCCAGGGGGGTAAAGGCCGTTCTTGATGGCAAAGTCGTCCATATCGGCAACCGTCGACTGTTGAAGGAAATTACCGGCAGGCCTGTTCCCGAGGAAGTAGATTCTCAGATGACAGCGCTTGAAGCCGAGGGGCATACTGCCATGATTGTGCATTCCGGAGGTCAATGCCTGGGGCTTATTTCGGTTATGGATGTGGCTCGTGATGAGGCAAAGTCAACACTTTCCGCACTCAGGGAAATCGGGATTCGGCGAATGATAATGCTCACCGGAGACAATCAGAAGGTCGCTGATGCAGTGGCCAAAGCCATCGGGATCACGGATCCCATGGGCGACCTGCTGCCGGAAGACAAGGTCACCGCTATCGAACGACTGAAGTCTGAAGAAGGGAAGGTCGCGATGGTGGGGGATGGCGTCAACGATGCTCCCGCCATGGCAAGGAGCACCGTCGGTATTGCCATGGGTGCGGCCGGCTCTGACGTGGCACTGGAAACAGCGGATATTGCCCTGATGGCGGACAGGCTGAAGAACCTGCCGTTTGCCATTGGTCTGAGTCGGGAAGCCAAGGGTATCATCAAGCAGAATCTCTGGGTCAGTCTGGGAATTGTATTGATATTGATTCCGGCCACCATTCTAGGCTGGGCAAGTATCGGCATTGCAGTGGTTATCCATGAAGGTTCCACCCTGCTGGTAGTTGGCAATGCTCTGCGGCTGCTGGCGTATAAGAGCATACAGCAGGCCGATGGCCGCAATCCGGCTCATGCCTGACCTCTTGTTGGCGGGATCGTCGGCACATAAAAAGTCCAGGCGGAGTTGTTCCGGTCAGGGATGAACAGGAATGTTGTTGCTGCCTGCTTGAATGGCTGTTATTCCCTGCCGGGGAACGACAACCAGCGACATGGCTACCCTGTCTTTGATGGGCATGGCGGACATGGTTTCCATGGCCAGCACTTGGGCCGCCCCGTTTGTCACCTTGACGCTGCTGATCGAGAGTCGGTTGTAGAATTGTGTATTGCGGGCAAAGAGTACCATGTTGGCCTTGAAATCGATTTCCGGGACCTTTTCGCCCGGTTTAAAGGATTTCCAGACTCCAGCAAAGGTTTTTACGTCCCCAATGAAACCGATCCCCTGGTCGCGTTGGTCACCCGGCAGCGATTCAAGCTGGATCACCGGATAGTCTCCCTGCCAGGATTGCAGGATTGGAGCTTTGCCATGAAAAGGTTGCAGCTTCAGGGCCAACGACACGGCCTCGACCCGGCAGTCTCGTATGGGCTCAAGCCCCCTGGCCTGAACAGCTGCAAGTTCTGCTCTGGCACGATCCAGATCGCGGCTAAATGCTTGATCGGCGTGCAATCGGGCAACAACAGCAGCCCCCACCAGCCTCCCTTCAAGCACATCACTCTGCCAATGAACATTGCATATAATCCGGCTCTCTCCGAATGCCCGGCCCCGGGCTAAGACCTCGTCGGCCTGCCCGGGGGAAATCTCACTTAAGATGAGTGCCCATGCCCAGCCGATAGCGGTATGCCCGGATGGATAAGAACCATTTTTCGCTAAATGTTTTTCCTTCTCAGGGGTACAGGTTGGTTCCTTGTTCACAACAAAGGGGCGTAAGCGTTTATACTGTTTTTTTGCAGGGTATGTGGCAAGACCTGCATCGGCAAGGGTACGGCGCAGCAGCATGTACAGGTGGGGAGTGTCCTGTTCAGTGATGGGGGCGTCCAATGCGCAGGAGAACGTACCGGCTGCCTGCGGGAACATCAGGTCGGCATCTTCGATTGCCAGCTTCCAGCGAGGTGTGCCGCGCATGGCAAGGCTTTGTCGGCTCACCTCCTCGTCAAGTGCGTAAGAAATTGATCCTGCCGTGGGCGGCGGTGGAAGAAGTGCCAGGCTGTCGGGAAGCACCTCGGACGGTAAATACCCCTTCAGAATACCCGGTCGTACCTCCGGTATCGCTTCAGGTTTTCTCTGTTTATCAAAACCAGTACACCCCGCAATGAAAACGAAAAATATCAGCGCGAAAAGGGTCTGTCGCATTGCGGCTCTGCAAAGTTGACTGGTCATTGAAAATATCTCCTGTTCGTTCTGTCGACGTGAGAAGTTGCTTGATGCAAAGATGGTCAATCTTGTTAATGGTTGCCGCCACCGCCGCCACCGCCGCCACCGCCGCCACCGCCGCCGGAGCCACCTGATCCTCCGGAACCTCCCGAACCTCCGGAATTGCCCGAACTACCTGGCCCTCCGGTATCGTCGCCACCCGGGCCACTTTCATCCCCGCTGCTGCCCATCTCTCCGGTGCCTCTGCCTTCCGTACCGTAACCTGCCAGGCCTTCGGCTTCTACCCCCCGGTCAATGGCCGTTCCATATCCCCTGGCAAGCGATTCTGCGTTTCCGTGCCCTCCCTGCCGGCTGAATGAGCTGCGCATGGTGCGCATGCCGTGAGCATCAAAACCCTTTTCTACTGCCCTGCCGACGACCTCTGCCGTTGTTCCTGAAGACACGCCCCGGCGGGACATGTCTCTCGCGGTGAGCAGTGTTTCCTCGGCCAGGGAGTAGAGTTCTTTCCGGTCCATGCCCTGTGATTTGCTGTGCAGGCTGTTGACGATTTTTTCCGCATCCCGGCGTTGCAAACCTGCCGCGATCCCGGCGGCAACGGTGTTGCCGAGGCGGGCAACCTGC